>NZ_JBYEXN010000004.1:0-216480 GCF_057621855.1 Parazoarcus sp. PS-13 R2A | reverse complement strand
CGGCCTGAGCCGACACTGGACGCGTTGCGCTTGTCGAGCAGCTATGCTTCGGTTACTTGCCGCTCGGCCACGACTCGCTCTCGACGGCAGCTTCCCACCATATGGAATGATTACTCCCGACCCGATGTCGGCATTAACTCGGAGGAGCACGCCGCTTAGGCCGTATGACACCGGAAAACGTGATCGATGCCTGCATAAACTGCGCGGCCTCTTGATCGAGGGTGAGCTCCGCCTCAAAGTGGCAGCGCTGGACTAGCTCCATGCTTGCCGTCGGACCATCGACCGAAGTGTTAATAAAATGAGCGTCGTAGTCCCCTGCCACCGCCAGATAGTCCGCAGCGGGCACTTGCACCGTCCATACGACCGACAGCAGATCGAAGGCAACGGCAATGGCAACGGTACCATCCTCATCCTCCCACACAGACAGAAGGTCGGGGTCCTCTGAGCCCTCTAAGTCCTCGACGGCGAACGCCCGGATTGGTGCCAAGCACGCTGCGGGCACGGCAGACGCCGCAAGGAAGCAGTGCACCGACGGCAGCGCTAACTTCTCCAGATGCGCCAGCGCGGTGTCGGCCGCTGCTGTTTCTATCTCAGGAAGCCACCGTTCTTCGAACTCCTCCAACTGCGCATCGGCAAGCAGCCTGCGCGTGGACCGCGACGACACCATTGGCGCGGGATCCACCGACACTGCCATCAGTTCGGCCTCGGGCTCGGACAACGCCATCCTAATGTCGCCGCGCTTGCTCCTTCTGACCCGGCCCTTGAGCTTCACGAGTCCTAGGGCCCGCGCCGCGAACAGGTCGATATCGCCCCACGCAGGCGACGACAGCCTGTTGGAGACCTTTAGGCGAAGCGCCTCCCAGATCAGAGTGACGTAGGACGGCCCGCCGTCGATTGACGACGACACGATACCCACCAGCTCGCCGTTGGCGTTGACCACGGGTCCACCACTCATGCCGCCTTTGGTATCCATCGAGACCTCAATGCACGCGGAAGGCATGCGTTCGCCGCGGCCGTGCGGATAGGCCTTGGTCACCACTCCGGACGTTACAAGCGGTGTGATCAGCGCCTCGGCGTCTTGCAGCGCGCCGTGGCGGTAGCCGAACGCCCAGAGGCGCTCACCGACCAGAGGCAGGGCGACCCGCAGCGGCGCCAGCGTCAGCGGATGGTGCACGTGCGCCTCCGAGTTCAGAGTGCAGCCCAGCAGCGATATGTCTGAGACGATCCGGCGATCCGCTCCGAAGGCACTGGGCCCCGTCACGGTAGACCGCTCGCGCGGAAGCCAGGCACGTGCCCCATCTGGCACGAATGTTAGCAGCACCGGGTCGGCGTTCCGAGCGGTGAACTCTTCCAGCAAGTGCGTGGCCGCCACTGCCAGTCCCGGACCAATCATGACGCCACTGCCCAGCACGATGGGGCCGTCTTCTTCGATCAGGGCGAGGGCGACCAGCGCATCGCCGGCCTCGTGCAACGATCCCATGGGCCCTATGCCGTCCTCGTCAGAATATATGGCGGTGGCCCAGGACCGCTGCAGCGTCGCGAGCGCAGGATTATCTTCGGTGATACGGACTGAGAGCATCGGTCTTTGTCCCCATAGATAGGTCTGATCACGAGACCAGTCGGCCTGCCGCTGGCAGGCACGGTAGCGAGCAACAATTCCGGCAGGCTACGCGTCCGGCGGGTGTGCCAAGCGGGTCAGTCTGGCGCGCGCCCACCTGAATGGCCGTTCAAAACGGGGTACGGTCCTCCAAAATTGACCACTCAATGACTTTGGAGTTGGTCACTGTACCGTTCATCATGCGGTTTGGACCGCAGGTCTTAGGCTCTCTCTCAGCGCCGATAGGGGCTCTTGAAGGCGTGCCACCGCCTCATCAAAAATGTCCTTCGAAAGGACCTGTCTCTTCTCCGTCAGCCGTACAACTTCGAAGTCTCCTAGCTGTACGCTCGTTGGCAAGCGCTCCGCTGCCAATATGACTTGATGGTGAACTCCGGCAGCTCTGCCCAAAACTTGGACCATCTTCGTCAGATTGGAATCGTCCTGGCCCGACTGCTGCGGGGTATCAACGACAAAGGGAAATAGTGGGGAGTCGCCCCATTCAGCGTTGGTCGCGAGCATGGCCAGGTGGACTGCCAGCATGGATCGAGGCGCGGAGCTTCCTCCAGACTGCGCACGTGTACCGGGCTTCGGTTCGCCGATCTGCTCATCTATGGGGACGTCGACCAAGCTGGACAGACTCGATACTTGCGCCGAAAAATACTGGCGCACTGCAGACAGGCGCTTCGGGTCTTCGAACTTCTTGGCCTGTTCGTCCGCCTTCGCCTTCTCTGCCTCGAGTTTCTTCAGTGCCCCGGAAAGATCGCGGCTGACACGCTGGAAGGCTGTGTCGAGTGTCCTCTTGCTCTGAGAAGCGAGGACCTCCTCTAGTTTCAGTTTGGCGCGCCGCTCCTGTTGAAGCTTGTCCAGTTCGGCGATGTCGCGCTCCACTGATTGCAAGCTGGCGCGGATGCTGGCCTCCTTGCTGCCGATGTCGTCCACCTGTGTCCGAAGCTCCATGATGAGACCTCCCAGGGACTCCGCATCGCTGGAGAGAAGAATGCGTGCATGGAAGGAGTTTTCGTGCACGGTGCCACAGGTGGGGCACTCGATGGACTCGCCAGCGCGATCGGTCAGGTATGCAAAGTCACCCTTCAGCTCGCTGGAAGCCGCAAGGGCAATTTTCAGCTCCGACTTCACCTTCTCACGAATGTTGACAAGACCCAGCAGTTGCCCGCGAATGCGAACCTGATCTTGCTGGAGCTTGGTCGCCTTGCGACCAAGCTCGGCCAGTTCGCTGCGGAACGCGGCAAAGTTGAGGGACGGCAGGTTCTTGGGCAGGACGTCTTGCACCCGCTTGAACGCTGCTCGGTGCGCTTCGAGCTCCTTCCGCCGCTCATTGGCTCGGTCACCAATCTCGGTCGAAAGATATTTCGCATGAAAGTAGGCATTGGGCCTCATTCCAATGAAGGATTCGAAGGTGGCGCCCTTCCAGTTCGAGAACTGTGTAAGCTGTTCGAAGGTATCCCAACCGGCGCCCCAACTACCGTCCTGGTCCATATAGAACGGCATGAACATATACTCTGGTCCGGCTTGCGAGAAGGTCGCACTCTGGGGGCGCTTGAGCCTTAGCTCGAAGCCGAAAAAGGCTGCAATCTGCTTGGACCAAGCACTCATGTTGTCGGCAGAGAAGAGCAACTGGTCGTTGTCTTCGAACATACCAAGCCGCTTACCGTCGCGGACAACGATATAGTTGGTGTCGCGATACGCGAACTCCAAGGCGGCGACGGTGTCTGGATCCCAGATGCCTGCGTCGCGCTTTCGAGTCTTGCACCCAAAAACCCAATACAGATTCTTGACGATCCGCGACTTACCGGTTCCGTTCGGTCCCAGCAGCAGCGTCTTCTGACTGAACTGCTGCTTTCTGGCGCTCCCGTCTCTCGCGGACACGAGCCAGAGCGTCTTGTAAGTCACGCGCTGGTTCATTTTTCTTCCTTAGGTTCCGAACCAGCCGGAGCAGTGAATACATTGAGGTCGATTGCATCGAATAGCACCAGTAGCGCCACAGCGCGGATATAGCCCAAGGGTAGGCCGCTGCACTCGGCTAGGCTCGATGCCCGGGCCTCCTCAACAACCTGGTTCATCAGTTCGCCCAACGTCGCCTTCGCGCCGATGGCAGCCTCAACTGGAAATCGAGCCCGCTGAAGCGCGTTCGCGACCCCGCTGAATATCATGTTGGTCCGGTCGGATGCATCGGCGCATACCCTGACCCGGTGGGCCTTGATGTCCTTGCGCTCGATGAAGGGGTGCCCCTCCCGATCCAACTCGGTAGTGGCTTCGTCTAGGATTTCACTCAGCGGCGCCCTCGACTGTGCGACATTGGCCAGGATGTCCAAGGCCTGGGCCTTGGAGATGATGCGGAGCTTGAGTTCTTCAAAGTTGCGTGCGTAGGTGGTGCTGGACGCCCGGCTCTGTATTTCGCTGGCAAGGACACGCGCCGCCACCGACGTATGACTCAGCGGGAACGGCAGCCGACCCGTGGACGATAGTTGCTCTAGCTTCCCACTGACGAAAATCTCTGGCTCACCCAGCGGGAGATTGGTCTTGTAAACCAGAACGCCCGCCAAGTCGACCTCCACTTCCGGGATGCACAGTTGAGTACTGATGGCGAGCTTCACGAGCGTCTGCTGCTCGGCTGTCAGAGAGGACAAGTCTGTATTGGTAGCGAGGGACGCCCCACCAGCTTCGTCGGGCAGCTTGACCCCGATGTTGGAGACAAACTTCAGATTTGCACGGGAGGCCCCGAATTGCGCTCGACGGGCATACAGTTTGGCGAGGATGGAATGCTCATGCGTGCCGTCCTTGCGTTTACTGCCCTTCTTGTGAAGATCCTTCAGAACCCAAACGCCTTCGCGCTCATGCTTCTTGACTTGGCAAAACTCCACTGTTGTGGGGGCTTGCGCGGAATCGAGGATCGCTACGTCCTCCTTGACCTCGACGCCCACGGCGAAGTCATCTTCGCCGCCAAGAAGTTCGGCGATCGATAGGGTGGCCCACCACTGCTGGAAGGTGAAGCCTAGGCTGGCATTGGCGCCGTTCTTCTCGTCTATGGGACGGTCACGGAGTAAGACTGCCAGGCTGTCCTGAACGCTCTCCGCGCGCCTCGTATGGGTCCGCTGTGACATTTATCGCTTCTTGGATTCTGGCCTGTGCTCTCTATCGACAGTATCACCACGTCATCTAAAACGCGACACCGAATTTGCGTAGTCTACTTTACTTGGCATATTGATACACGATGCAAACCCTCTCAACTAACGCCCCTCATTGGCCTATTTAGCAATCTCATGCCAGTCGGACCGAGTTCGACGTCTATGGCCGCTTCGAGATCGAGACCGGCCCTCGAATCAGGGTCAGCTCAGCGTCAGCTCCGGCCGAACAACTGCCACTGCAAAGACGACTAGCGGCGAACCGCCTTTAACGCTTTCTCAGTCATTACGCGCTGAATGGCAACCATCTCTTGCGAACAGGCGTACCCACCAGTTCAATTGGCAGGGACGCCTTTTTGGCATTCCATGCAATACACACTCCCCCGAAATCGCCCCCTTGTTCACCCAGCAGAACTTCGCCACGGAGTAACTCACTGCTGGGATCAAAGGGGTCAGAGTCGTTGATTGCCCGACCCCTTTGATCCGCAAATTCTTTCAGGCGATCGGCCTGATCCCACGACATCTCGGAAAGTTCGCACATCCCCAGAATTCTCCGCCCGCGTTCGCTCCCTGCTTGGCAACACGCTTGGTCATGACGCCCCCGCAGCGTGGGCACGTGGGGGTAGCAACCGGAGGGGACGATCCACCATTTGCCAGTCGTTTACCCGTTGCACTGCTTGCGCTACTAGCAGCCACACGGGCCTGATCGATCATCAGCTTGAGTGCAGCGCCGTCGATCAACTCAATATTTCTGCCCTTGGCAAAAGATTCGGCATCCGCCGTAAACACGCCCGATGTAACGACGAATCCCCCCGTAGCACCTCGTGCAGCCATCACGCCAAACAGTTCGCGGACAACATTCACTGACACCTTGAAACCTCGCCAATGCTTGCACTGGACGAGAAAAATTTCGCCTCCCTTGGAGAGCTCAAGATCAATCCCGCCGTCGGGGCCACCACCCCCGGTTTCGATAACGGAATAGCCGCGCAGCCTGAACGCCTCACCCACCAGAACTTCGAAATCCTGCCAGTTCATCCTGCGGATCGCACCGCCCCCTCCGGCAACTTCGGAGACAAGACTCTGCCGCTTCCTTCGTCCGATATATGACGCACCAGCACCCGCCAGGAAGATCAGGGGCAAAAGGTACTGTCCGTAGTAGGCGAGGGACTTGGTCATTTGTTCAACGACCACTTTCCCCATTTGACCCGGAACGACAGTCATCGGAATATCTACCGTCGCATGACGATGCAGAAACAGGTAGGCGACCAGCGCAATCAATGTACTGACCCACCATGGGAGCATCGCGGCAATATCGAACAGGTCTTCTGCCGCGCTAGTATTTCTTCTTCGTGCCATTTGTCCTTCTCACAATCTTCAAGGGTTCACGGAGCGCCGCGCGCTCTGAACACGCTGCAGTCCGCCCTAACATCCCAGACCACGAAAACGCTTTCGCAGAGCGAAGAGTTCAGCCTGTGCCGACGCCTTCGCAGTTCGCTCTTCCAGTTCAAGCGCCGGTATTTTTCTGTCGAGACGCATGCATTCCTGCTGTGCCTCAAGATCTAGCTGCTGCCGACGCTGGCGCACTTCAAGTTGCTTGGCGTTCAGTCCGGTAAGGGGTTTAAGTGCATCAGCCATCAGCTCACGGTGTTGTTCCCGCTGTACGTCACGGCCGACCCGCTTCTTTCCGGAAATACCGTCCACACCGCGCGTGGGCTCAACCTCGATTTTCTCGGCCCCGAGGCACGGCGAGTCTGTATAGATGATTCGCCCGCCGACCTCGCACTTGAAGACCGTTCTCACAGGGGGTGGCAACTTCTGAGCAATCGCCTGGCCTGCAATGAGTGCAAGCAACCCGGGCAAGACGAAACGCAGACTGAAAGGGCAACGGATATTCATAGCTTATTAGCATACTGGAGTGATAAACAATCCCATGTGACATTATCGTCATATGGTTAATGAAAATGTCACGGCACGGCGCTCATTGGAGTGTATCCATGCTGTGCGGGTGTTTTACGTCATGTACGATACATATCCCAGCGGGAATCCGCTGTTCGTACGAGGCCGATCGAAACCATGACGCGCACCCTCCTCTTCGTCGATGCCGACAATCAGTCTCCCGCGCTCGTGGCGCCGCTGGCGCGTGTGTTCAAGTCTTTTGGGCGCAGCTGCACACAGGCGATCGTGGCGGGCAACGGAAAGGGTGACCGTGTGCGCGGTTGGGAGCAGGCTTTGCAGAGCGAAATGCCCGGCATCGAGGTCCGTTGCCATGTGGCGCCGGTGCGCAAACAATCGGCAGATGTGCGATTGATGTTCGAGCTCGCGGCCGTGCATTACGGCGAGGCAGATCCCGCGACGCTGATCGTGGTGGTGTCGCGCGACGACCTGCTGGTTGCCGCCACCGAGTACCTCGCATCGCAAGGTCACACTGTGCTGATTGCGCTCGGCGCTGCGCCAAACGCCGTTGCGCCGGTGACCGACCTGCCCCTCGTCGCGCTGCCCTTGCCGCAAGCTACGACCGCAGCGCAAGCGGCTGACGTAATCGTCACGCCAACGGGAAATGCACCGGATAGCATCGACGTGCGCACCGTTACTGCGGCTGTCGCCAAGATTCGACAAACGATCGCCCAGGATAAGAAGGGCGGCTATAGCGCATCTGCAGTCGGGCAACTCCTTTCCGAGATGGGGCACGACAAGGCGGCCCGAACGAAGATCCTGCGCGCCATTCCGAACTTCAAGGAGTCAGGCGTTGGCGGCGACAAGCGTCTGATCTTCTGAATCCTCAGGCTTGTACCCAGTACCGCAGCCCGGACACGAATGACGGGCAGCGACGCTCATCCCTTCTGGTACAGCGGCTCCAGCGAATCAAACGACTCTGACCCCTTTGAAACTGTTCGTTTAAGTAGTTTTTAGTAAATCGTGATGAATTTACCGGGTTTGCTGGGCGAAAATCGCTACACTTTCGCCATACCTTGTCATAGCCGGCAGCGAAGTGTCGGGGGTCGTGATTGAAGATGCTTCACGCTCACGATCGAGCCCGCGCTGCCATTCAATCCGCCCTTATTGCTGTCATCGACTCCATGGGAGTACTCATGCTCAAGAAAATCAAGATTGCCGCCGCCGCCCTGCTGATTGCCGCCTCTGCATCCGCCAATGCGACCGTCGTGTCGTTCTCCGTAGACAATTACGGCCCCAGCTATGGCAGTTTTGCCGGGGCAGACACGAACGCCAACGGCATCCTTGCCCAAGACGAACTCACCTCTTTCGTGTTCGATCATCTGGATTATGGCCACCACGTAACCCTGTCGACGCTGTTTGGCTTTGGCGACTTCGACCTGGTCTCGAACACCTGGCTGACCAATGGCTCCGGCTGGGGCACTAACGGTTCGTTCTTCAGCTGGAACGGTGGCGCCAACTCGGTTCACGGAACATGGGCGAACGTCAGCACGTCTATCGTGCAACTCGATGCACAGAGCAACGTACCGGAACCGGCTACGCTGGCATTGCTGGGCATCGGCCTCGCAGGGATTGTTGCGGCCCGTCGAAAGAAAGTCGCCTGACTTTTTCGCGGCAGGCTTGAAAGGAGAGCGAGTAGCCCGACAAACACTTCAGCCTTGTCGATAAAGCTTCTCGAGCACCGCCCGCATATCCTCTGGCAAATACCCCCAGCCACGCTCGGCAATCCGGTCCGGAATGCCGAACAGCGCTTCTGCCACGCCGCCCGCGATGGCGGCCACGGTGTCGCTGTCGCCGCCGATCGAGATTGCGTTGCGGATGGCGTCCTCGAAGTCGGTTGCGGTGAGCGCGCACACCAGCGCCTGGGGGACGGTTTGCTGGCAGGTTTCGTTGAAGCGGTAGGTGGGGCGAATGTCGTCGACGCTGCGGTCGAGGTCGTAGCCGAAGCGCTCGGTGATGGTGCTGCGGATCTCGGCAGGTGCAAGTCGCTGGCGCGCCAGGAAGATGGCCAGCGCGGTGGCTTCTGCGCCCTTGAGGCCTTCCGGGTGGTTGTGCGTGACTTCGGTGGCCGCCTGCGACAGTGCGGTGACTTGCTCGACAGTTTCTGCAAGCAGGCCGGCAGGCGAGATGCGCATTGCGGCGCCGTTGCCGAAACTGCCGTAGGGTGAGGCGTCGTCCGACTGCAGCCACTCGCCAAACATGCCGCCCCAGCCGCCGTTATGCCAGTAGCGCCGCCCCCAGTCCTTGAGCGCTTCGGCCGGCGGACGCTTGTTGATGAGCGCGTCGGCCACGGCGATGGTGCATACGGTGTCGTCCGTATAGAAGGCGCGCGCGTGAAAGAAGGGATCGAAGGTTTTGGCGCGATGATTGTTGAACTCGTATACCGAGCCGACGATATCGCCAATGATGGCTCCCAGCATGATGTGATGTCCTTCGGTTGGGTGGAGAGGCTGTCGCATGAGCCGACGGCATGTTTAGCGTCATTATCTGCCCCCCGCAGGCTCGCCGAATGAGCCCGTATCAGAACACGAAGCAGACGGAGCCGATCAGGCCTGCAAAGGCCGCCACCTGTCGAGCGCACGATTGCACCCTGCACAGTGATAAATATTACTTATCAGTCGATAGAAACGTTTACGCGGCTGATTGTTGCGCCGCACAACACTCTCCACTAGTATTTGAACCGTCTCCTCCACCCTCCTCCTTTGGTGTGGATTTAGCCCGAGCCCGAAAGCGCTCGGGCTTTTTTCTTTTGCGCTTCCGGTCTGTGGTGTGTGGCCGCCCTGGCGCCGAGCCGGACATCGCCGCAACGCATCACTGCCCGTCACGAAAGCTGGCCTAGAATGTACCGGCACCTCCTTCCTGACCCGGGTTCGCACATGCGGGCAAGGGCAAACCGATCACTGCAGGAGCAATCACATGGGCTTCATCACGACCATTTTCATCGGCCTGATCATCGGTCTCATCGCGCGCGTGCTCAAACCGGGCAACGATCAGATGGGCTGGATCATGACCATTCTGCTGGGCATCGGTGGCTCGATGGTGGCGACTTACGGCGGGCAGGTGCTCGGCCTGTATCGCGCGGGCCAGGGGGCGGGCTTCATCGGCTCGGTGATCGGGGCAGTGGTCCTGCTCGCGGTCGTGGGTGCGCTGCGCAAACGATGAGCACCCGGTGCAGCAGCCTGCTGGACTGCTGCACCGTTTCAAGCGGCTTGCGGCCGGATCAGCCGTCCGAAGGCGGGATCAGGACGAAGTTGCCGACGTGCTTTTTCTCGAGAAACTCGCGCTGTGCGTCGGCGATGCCTTCGAGCGGGAAGGTCTTGGCCACGATGGGACGCAGTTCATTGCGCTCGATGTAGCCGATCAGGTTGGGAAAGACCGGCTCGTCCCAGGCCGTGCACCCGATCAGCCTGAGGTCCTTGAGATAGAAGTCGCGCATGTCGAGCGTGACCAGCGGGCCACCGATGGCGCCTGAAGACACATAGCGCCCGGCGCGCTTCATGACCTTGAGCATGCTGCCAAATGTCGCCCCCGCCACGTTGTCGACGACCACATCGACTGCGTTCTCGCCGAGGCTGGCAACGATGTCGTCACCGCGCGCGATCACATGATCGGCACCGATCGCACGCACCTGATCCATTTTTGATGCACCCACGATGGCGGTCACCGTGGCCCCGCGCCGCTTGGCCAGCTGCACGACCGCCGAGCCCACGCCCCCCGATGCACCGGTCACCAGCACATGGTCTGCACTGCTTACCTGCGCGCGATGCACCATGTTCTCGGCCGTCCCGTAGGCGCAGGGAATCGTTGCAAGCTCGGCATCGCTCCAGCCGCTCTCCACCACAAACACTTCCGTTGCAGGCACTTTGACCCACTGGGCGAAGGCGCCGTCGAAATCGGAGCCCATCCACACGGTGTCCATCGACCCGAAGCCGTCCTTGCGCATGCACGCACGGACGAGCACCCGCTTGCCGACAAGCGCGGCATCCACGCCTGGCGCAACCCCAGCGACACGGCCGCAGCAGTCCGTACCCTGGATGAACGGAAACGGCGTGCCCTCGTTCCAGCCACCATCGTCCCGCTCGGTGGCCTCCGCACTGGCGGTTTCCTCGGTCCCGCCGGTCACGCTGGATGAATACCAGCCCAGACGGGTGTTGATTTCCGTGTTGTTGACGCCGGCCGCCAGCACCTGCAGCAGCACCTCGCCCTCGCCCAGGGCGGGAACCGGCACGTCGCAATACACCAGCTTGTCGTAACTGCCATTGCCCACCGTCACGACGGCCTTCATCGTGCTGCTCACACCCCTCGTATCAAACCGGTTCTCGCCGTCCTTTCCACTCAATTCCTTCGTCATTTGCACCACTCCATTCCAGCAACCCTCGCCTTCAGGCGCCCGGGTTCATTAACCGTAACAGTGTCCCAGCAAAAGCGCTGCACCGCAAAAACGGAATTGCAAATGCGACACCTTCTCATTACTATTCTTTCCACTCATGCGCCGTGGAGTTTCGACTTCGGTGCCGAACACGTCCGCCATACGATGGAAAACAACTTCAAGAGGTTAAAGATGCAAGTGCTTCGCCCCCGTGCCCTTCCCCTGTTCGCCGTTGCCCTGCTCGGCACTGCCAGCCTGGCGCATGCCGAGCGCCCCCTGAGCGTCGATGACGCGGGCACGCTCGACAAGGGCGGCGCCAAGCTTGAGGCTGGCTGGTCGAAGGACGACGAAGCCAAAGGCTACGACGCCGCCGCCGGCTTCAGCCCGATCGAGACCCTCGAACTCGAGATCGGCTTCGGGCGTTCGCGCGATTTCGCCGCCGCCGGAAACGAGGCCACCAATGGCCACGGCCTCGCACTGAAGTGGGTGCCGCTGCAATCCGAAACCGGACTGTCCGCGGGTCTCAAGTACGAGTACGGACGTGACCGTACCGAAGGCGAGTCGGCCTATGTGAATTCGCTGACCGGCCTGCTGACCTGGACCTTCGAAGGCGGCCAGATGGTGCACACCAACCTTGGCCGTGAAGTGACCCGTGAGGACGGCGACACCGACGCAGTGAACACCTGGGGCGTGGCCGTCGATCTTCCGCTCACCGAGAAGCTGAGCTTCGTGGCAGAGACCTTCGGCAACGAGGACAGCCGTCCGGACCGGGCCATCGGCCTGCGCTACGAGATCGTCGAAGGCGTGAAGATCTCCGCCGCAGTCGGCCACGGCAACGACCGCAGCTTCGCCAACGCCGGGATCGGCTGGGAGTTCTGATCCACCACGCATGCCCGACCCGGCGTCGGGCATGCGCCCCTGTTCACGCCCCCCGACAACGCACAATGGAGCGAACCCAATGCGCCTGATCACCCTCGTTTCCGCGCTCGCCGCACTGCATTTCTCCACCGCCACGCTGGCCGCCGAGACAGTGACCGCGCCGCGCGTCCTCGCTCACTATGGCGAGCTCGTCCACGCCACCTACGCCGATGCCCATGCCGGCGCACAGGCGCTGCAGAAGGCGGTCGACGCCTTCGTCGCCGCACCGTCCGAAGCCGGACAGCAGGCAGCCCGCAAGGCCTGGCTCGCCGCACGCGAGATCTACGGTCAGACCGAAGCCTTCCGCTTTTACGGCGGCCCGATCGATGGCGAGGACGGCCCCGAGGGCAGGATCAACGCCTGGCCGATGGACGAGGCCTATGTGGACTTCGTCGAGGGCGCAAAGGACGCCGGCATCATTGCCAACCGCACGATCCCCATCGACATGGACACCCTCTCAGGCCTGAATGAGAAGGACGGCGAAGAGAACATCTCCACCGGCTGGCACGCCATCGAGTTCATGCTGTGGGGCCAGGACCTCGACGACAACGGCCCCGGCCGCCGTGCCTACACCGACTTCGTCGACGGCAAGGCGCCCAACGCCGACCGCCGCCGCGCCTACCTGAAAGTCACCACCGACCTGCTGGTGAAGGATCTCGGCGACCTGGCAGCAGCCTGGGCGCCCGGCGCCGACAACTACCGCAAGGGCTTCGTCGCCGACGCGGGCAACGTCGCCAAGGTGATCTCTGCCCTCGGCATCCTGTCGCGCGGCGAACTGGCCGGCGAACGCATCGAAGTGGCGCTCGACTCGCAGAACCAGGAAGACGAGCACTCGTGCTTCTCCGACAACACCCACCGCGACGTCGTGGCCAACGCCACCGGCATCCGCAACGTATGGCGCGGCCAGTACGTCCGCGCCGATGGCAGTGTGCTCAAGGGGCCGGGCGTGCGCGACCTGGTATCGGCGAAGAACAAGGCCGTCGCGAGCCGCGTGGATGCCCAGATCGACACGTCGGTGAAGGCCGCGGAAGCGATTCCTGCACCCTTCGACCGCGCCATCCTGGTCGGCACCCCGGGTCGCAGCAAGGTCGAGGCCACCGTGGTCGCGCTGAAGAAGCAGACCGAAGGCCTGGTCGAAGCAGCTGCGGTGCTCGGCATCAAGCGCCTGAACACCGTCGCGCCCGACTAAACGCCCGGTGACCGAGGGTGCTGACACGGCCACGGGCTGCGGTCTGCACCCTCTCATCCGGCGCCCGCCTCCTTCCCCCTCGCTTTCTGCTTCCGCGCTCATGAAATCCAGACGCCTGCTCCTTGGTCTCGGCGTACTCGCCGCCACCGGCATTGCCTTCGCCGCCGTGCAGTCGGCTCGCCCGACGATCGGCTACGAACCGGGCGAAGAACGCCCCGGCGGCGCCACCACCACGCCCGACCACGGACGCAACGCCTTTTCATACCCGGCGGCTAACCTGTCGATGGACCGGCAGACTGCGTTCTTCATCGGCAACTCGTTCTTCAAGAAGAGCTGGGTCGGCGCACCGGCCTCGACCTCGGGTCGCGACGGGCTCGGCCCGCATTTCATTTCGCGCGCCTGTGCCGGCTGTCACGTGCTCGACGGCCGTGGCGCCCCGCCGGCGGTGGACGCCAACGGCGTCAGCACCGAACAAGCGGTGGGCCTGCTGCTGCGCCTGTCGATCCCCGGTGACGGTGGCAAGGACGGTGTGGTGCCCGAGCCCACGTACGGCTCGCAACTGAACAATCAGGCCCTGCCCGGCATCCGCCCGGAGGCCCTGATCACGGTCAGCTACACCGAGGTACCCGGCCGCTTCGCCGACGGCACGCCCTACAGCCTGCGCCAGCCCACGTACACGCTGAGCGACCCCGGCTACGGCCCGCTGCACCCGCAGACGCTGATCTCACCGCGCATTGCCCCCCAGGTCATCGGCCTCGGCCTGCTTGAGGCCATCCCCGAAGCCCGCCTGCTCGAGATCGCAGCGCGCCAGGCCGCAGACCAGGCCGGCATCTCGGGCCGCCCGAACCGGGTGTGGGATGCGGTGCGGCAGGACTGGGTCGTGGGGCGCTTCGGCTGGAAAGCCAACGTGGGAAGCGTCGCACACCAGACCGCCGCCGCCTTCAACGGCGACATCGGCATCACCTCCAGCCTGTTCCCGCACGAAGAATGCACCACGGCACAGCAGGACTGCCGTGCGCGACTGCAGCAGGAAGCCGTCTGGCGCAGCGAGCGTGGAGAGCACCGCACCGACATCGACGACCGCTCGCTCGATCGCAGCATCTACTACACCACCACGCTCGCGGTGCCCGCCCGGCGCACACCGGCCGACCCGCAAGTCCTCGACGGCAAGCGCATCTTTCATCAGGCACAGTGCGCGAGCTGCCATGTACCGAACCACGTCACTGGCGACTCGGACGCCTTCCCGGAACTGGCAGGGCAATCCATCTGGCCATACACCGACCTGCTGCTGCACGACATGGGTGAGGCACTCGCCGACCACCGCCCCGACTTTGCCGCCGACGGGCGCGAATGGCGCACCCCGCCGCTGTGGGGCGTCGGCCTGATCCAGACCGTGAATGGTCACCAGACCCTGATGCATGACGGTCGCGCACGCGGCGTGCTGGAGGCGATTCTGTGGCACGGCGGCGAGGCGGAAGCCGCCAGGCAGCACGTGCTGGGCCTGAATGCTGCCGAACGCGATGCGCTGGTCCGCTTTGTGGAGTCACTATGATGTTTACCCGGTTTCGTACCAGCCGTTTCGGCCTGCCCTTCGCCGGCCTGCTGTTTTCGCTTGCCCTGCCTGCCCACGCCGCCGCGCCGGCGCCCATCGTGATGCCATCGCAGTGGATGAGCGCCCTGGCCAGCCAGCGCCTTGCGCCAGGCTACCGCCACTTCGGTGACAAGGTGGATGCGCTGGCGAGCGCGCTCGCCGCAAGCTGTGAGGGTCAGCCCGCCGCAGCCGCGGCTGCCCGCCAGCGCTGGCTGGAGGCTGCGCACGACCTGCGCGAACTGAGCCCGCTGCCCATCGGGCCGGTACTCGAGTCGCGCCTGCTGCGCCGCATCGACTTCTGGCCCACCCGTCCGGCACAGATCGAAAGCTCGATCGCGCAGTATGCAAGGACGCCCGCCAACACCGCGCGCATCGGCCTGCCTGCGCGCGGCCTGCCTGCGCTTGAGTACCTTCTGTTCGACGCCGAACGGCCGGCGCTCGCCGACGACGGCCCCGCCTGCCGCTATGCCGTGTGGCTCGCCCACGACACGGCTGCGGGCATCTCTGCGACCGTATCGGCCTGGCCGGACTGGATTGCCGGCCTCGCCGAGGCCGAACCCGAGCGCGAGGCACGCCTGCTCGCCGACGGCATCAACATCCTGATCGGCAGCACCGAAACCCTGCGCCTCAAGTATCTCGAAAAACCCCTGCGCCCGCACACCGGCCCGGCGGGAACCGACGCCTGGCGCAGCCGGTCCGCACGTGCCGGCCTGATGGCGTACTTCTCCGGCCTGCGCGCCGGCCTGCAGGGTGACGAGGGCATGCCCGGGCTCACCGCAATGCTGCGCGGACGCGGACTGCTGACCCTGGCGGAGCGCCTCGACCAGCGCATCGACGCGGTGCAGACGGCGCTGGCAGCGCTGCCCCCGGACTTCGCTGCCGACGCTGCACGCCCGCAGACTGACGCCCTGGTCAGCGAACTCAGCCGCCTGCAACGCCTGCTGGCCGAGGAGCTTGCCGACGCGATGAAGGTCAGCGTCGGCTTCGGAGAGAACGATGGCGACTGATCTGCAGCGCCGCCGCCTGCTGGCCGCCCTTCCCGCCGGCTTCATCCTTGCGCATCTGCCCGCACCTGCCCGGGCCGCGTTTGCCGCCGAACCCGCGCTGCTCACCTGCTGGGCCGACTCGCCCTCCCGCCCGCGCCACTTCTTTGCCGGGCGCAGCACCGACATCTCCCACGCATTCGAGCTGCCCGCACGCGGTCACGAACTGGCCTGGCATCCGTCGGGCGACGGCTCCGCGGTGGTCGCCGCGCGCAGACCGGGCCGCTTTCTGCTGCGCTGGGACGTGGCCAGTGGCCGGCAGCTGGCCGCGTTCGACGTCTATGACGCCGACGAGGACATCCGCCTTGAGGGCCATCTGAGCTTCAGCCGCGACGGACGCCTGCTGTTCGCCACCGAGAGCGAACTCATCAATGGTCACGGCCGCGTGGGCGTGTACGACGCACTCACGCTGCAGCGCCTCGCCGCCTGGCCCACCGGAGGCATTGGCCCGCATGCGCTGATGCAGCTCGCCGACGGTCGCATTGCAGTCGCCAACGGCGGCATCCTGACCCTGCCCGAGACCGGACGCCTCAAGCGCAACCTGGACAGCATGGACCCGACACTCGCGCTGCTCGACCCCGAAGACGGCCGCGTGCTCGCGCAATACCGCGTGCCGGACCCGTGGATGAGCGTGCGCCACATCGCACAGGCGGCCGATGGCCGCATCGCAGTGTCGCTGCAGAACGAAGCCGGGGATGCTGCAGACACGACCAGGGCGCGGCCACTGTTCGCCCTGCTCACGGACGAGGGCTTGCGCTACGGCACGGCAACGCCCGAGGTGCTCGCAGCCTGCGGCGGCTACGCCGGCGACATTGTCGCGATCGACGGGCCGACGGGCCCCGTATTCGCGGTGAGTTGCAGCGTGGCCGGCACGCTTGCGCTATGGGAGGCGGACGGCAGCTTCATCGGCCATCTGCCCACACCCGGCGTCTGTGCGCTGACCGCCACGCGCGGAGGGCTGCTTGCCACCGGCGACGGCGGCGACCTGTGGTCAGTCGCACCCGGCGAAGCCCGCGCCCAGGCGCACTGGCCACACGCATTCGCCTTCGACAATCACGCGCGTCCGGGCTGATCGTCCACGCCTGCAGCAGGCACTCAGAACACCGACAGGCCGGTGCGCGCGACGAACATTTCGAGCGCCTTCATGCCCAGCAGCGAGTTGCCGGTCTCGTCCAGCCCCGGCGACCACACGCACAGGCTGAGGGTATCGGGCAGCACGGCCACGATACCGCCGCCCACCCCGCTCTTGCACGGCAGGCCGATGCGGAAGGCAAACTCGCCGGCCGCGTCGTACGTGCCGCAGGTGAGCATCAGCGAGTTGATGCGTCGTGCCTGGCGATCGGAAACCAGCGCCGAGCCATCGAGCGGATGCGCGCCATCGTTGCACAGGTAGCCAATGGCCCGAGCAAGCTGCACGCAGTTCATTGCCACCGAGCACTGGTGGAAATAGAGATCGAGCACCGGCGCAACATCGTTGTCGATATTGCCGAAGCCTTTCATGAAGTTGGCCAGCGCGATGTTGCGAAAACCCGTCGCTGCCTCCGACGCGGCCACCTCCTCGTCAAACGCCACGGCTTCGCCGGACAGGCTGGAGAGCAGCGCGAGAATTTCGGCCCGCCCATCGCCGCAAGTGCTCACCAGGCGGGCGGCCACCGCAATCGCCCCGGCGTTGATGAAGGGGTTGCGCGGCACGCCGTGTTCGGCTTCGAGCTGCACCAGGGAGTTGAACGGGTTGCCCGAAGGCTCGCGCC
Source organism: Parazoarcus sp. PS-13 R2A (assembly GCF_057621855.1). Taxonomy (NCBI): domain Bacteria; kingdom Pseudomonadati; phylum Pseudomonadota; class Betaproteobacteria; order Rhodocyclales; family Zoogloeaceae; genus Parazoarcus; species Parazoarcus sp. PS-13 R2A. Next base: position 198,926 of record NZ_JBYEXN010000004.1, on the reverse strand, counting down.
CGATGCGCTGCCACAGGACCTCGCCCAGGTTGCGCATGGCGAGAGTGAGCGAGAACACCTTGGAGACACTCTGGATGGAGAACAGCGTCGTCGCATCGCCCGCACAGTACTCCGCGCCCTCCCGGGTGCGCAGTGCAATGCCCAACTGGTGGGGCGAGACCCGCGCCAGGGCGGGGATGTAGCTCGCCACCTTGCCGGCGCCGAGTTCGGGTTTGAGCGTGCTGACGATGTCGTCGAGTACGGGCTGGAAGTCCATCGTCCTGTCCTTGCGAGTGAGGTGCTGCAGAATGGTGCGGACGCTCAGTGCCTGGGGATACCGCTGCGCACCGTATAGACATACAGCGCCTCGACCTGTTCGCGTGCCCACGGCGTGCGCCGCAGAAACTTGAGACTGGAGGCAATGCTGGGCTCGTGATTGAAGCAGCGGATGTCGATCTGCTGCCCGAGTTCCGCCCACGTGTAGTAGGTCAGCAGTTCGTTGAGGATCTTCTCCAGGGTGATGCCGTGGAGGGGATTATTGGGCTGCGCGTCTGCCATGGGCTTGTCTCGAATCGGGGCAGGCGAACGATAGCAGCCCCCGGGCTGCGCCCCAAGTTTTCAGCGGGCGCTGCCGGGGCGGACTATGCCCAGGTATCGATCACGCCCCCCGCGGTTCCGGCGGGCGCAGCCGGCACGGGCGGCAAGGCCTCGAGCAGCTGCATTGCGCTCTGCTCCTGGATATCCATGGCTTTCTTGAGCACCGACATCGACACTTCCTGCTGCAGCTGGGCCGCGGAGTTGGCACTCGCGGCGGCGGCGATGGATGAGACATCCATGTCGCACCTCCTTGTCTGATTCTGGCGAACACGCCAATACCGGGCTTAACGGCAGTGCGCAGAAAAACTTGAATCGCCCGTCACCGTGACCTTGCGCACCAACTTGGTGTTTATCCGAGTACCTTAGTCGGGATAGCACGGGTAACATGACGGAATCTTTCGCGGGCGCCCCTCGCCCCGCCCGCCGCCAATCGAGTCAGCCCCCGCACAATGATTCTGATCCTGAAGTCCTTCCGTTCACTTTACTTTGCCACCCTGCTGATGCTGCTGGGCTCGGGCCTGCTCAGCACTTACCTGGCCTTGCGGGTCGCGGCAACGGCGGACGGCCTGTGGGTGGGTGCCTTGATGACGGCAAACTACGTCGGCCTGGTGCTGGGCGGCAAGGTGGGACACCGGCTGATTGGACGCGTCGGCCACATCCGCGCCTATGTGGCGTGCGCCGGCGTGGTGACGGCGGCCGTGCTCGGTCACGGCCTGACCGACTGGCTGCCGGCGTGGCTGACGCTGCGCATGGTGATCGGCCTGTGCATGATGTGCCAGTACATGGTGATCGAGAGCTGGCTCAACGAGCAGTCCCATGCCGAGCAGCGCGGCCAGGTGTTTTCCGGATATATGGGCGCCTCCTATCTCGGCCTGATTCTGGGCCAGCTGGTGCTGGTGGCGCACCCCGAGCTCGGCCTGGAGTTGCTGATGCTGGTCGGGCTGTGTTTTGCCCTGTGCCTGGTGCCGGTTGCCCTCACCCACAAGCTGCACCCGGCCAAGCTGCACCCGGCGCCGCTTGAGCTGCGCTTCTTCTTCAAACGCGTTCCGCTGTCGCTGATCACCATTCTGGTCGCCGGCTTGCTGATTGGCTCCTTCTACGGCCTCGCACCGCTCTACGGCACGCGCATGGGCCTGACGACCGAGCAGGTCGGTCTGTTCATGGGTAGCTGCATTTTTGCCGGCCTGCTCGTGCAATGGCCGCTGGGCTGGCTGTCGGACCGGCGTGATCGCGTATGGCTGATCAGCCGCTGTGGCGCGGTGCTGGCGGTGTTCGCCCTGCCGCTCGCAGTCTTGCCCGAGGCGCCGATATGGCTGCTGTTCGCGGCGGGCTTTGCGGTGTGCATGCTGCAGTTCTGCCTCTACCCGCTTGCGGTTGCGCTCGCCAACGACCACGTGACCGCAGACCTGCGGGTATCGCTCACCGCCATGCTGCTGCTGACTTTCGGTGTTGGCGCCAGTATCGGCCCACTCCTCGCCGGCGTGCTCATGCGCTTTCTCGGCGCCAACATGCTGTATGTCTTTGTCGCCGTCTGCGCGGCCGTGGTGGCATGGCGGGTGCAGCCCAAGCGCGCGACCCACCTGCATCAGGTCGACGACGCGCCGCTGCATCACATCCCGATGCCCGACAGCACCAGCAGCTCGCCGCTGGCCGCAGCCCTCGACCCGCGGGTCGACGAGCAGATTGCGCAAGAGCAGATGCAGCATGCGGGACCGGAACAGCAGACGTCTCCCCCGACCGACGAACCCGTCGAGCGGCCTTCAGGCAGCTGACGCCGGGCGGGTGCCCTCAGCCCACACCGCGAGACCGACTCAGAGCTGGTTTGGGGGCACGATGCCGTGGCGCTTCATGCGGCGATAAACCGTTGCACGGCACAGCCCGAGCTCAGCCGCTGCCGCAGTCACGCACCACTTGTGGCGCTGCAACGCTTCGAGCAACCATTCCCCCTCACGCTCGCTCCAGCGCGGCCCCGAGCCGGCCATGGACGACATCGCAGTCGGCGCTGGCGCCTGGGGCGCAGGCCTGTGAGCAAGTGACGGCTCCATCAACTCATCGGGCAGATCACACACCCGGATCCGTCCGCTGTCGCTGACCGCGAGCGCAAAGCGCAGCACGTTGCGCAACTGGCGCACGTTGCCCGGCCAGGCATGACCGCACAGCAGGACCATGGCCGCCGGATCGATGTCGGCTTCGCATCCCATCTCGGCCGCTTCCTCGGCCACGAGCAGATTGATCAGGTAGGTCTTGTCCTCACGCATCCTGAGTGCGGGCAGGTAGAGTGTCGCACCACACAGCCTGTAGTAGAGATCCTCGCGGAACAGACCATCGGCAATCAGCTTGCGCAGGTCACGGTGCGAAGCGGCCACCACCGTCAGCCGGATCGGCTGCGCCTTGTCGCTGCCGAGCGGAGTCACCTCCTTTTCGGCCAGCACACGCAGCAGTCGCGTCTGCAGGTGAATGGGCATGTCACCGATTTCGTCGAGGAACAGGGTGCCACCGTCAGCCTGGGCGATCAGCCCCTTCATGCCCTTGCTGCGCCCGCCGGTAAAGGCGCCGGCGGTGTAACCGAACAGTTCGCTCTCGATCAGCGACTCGGGGATTGCGGCGCAATTGATGGCCACGAACGGTTTGTCGCAGCGATCGCTCGATTCGTGCAGGGCCTTGGCCACGACCTCCTTGCCGGTCCCGGTTTCGCCGTGCAACAGAATGCAGACCGACTTGTTGACGAGGCGTTTTGCCTGCCTGATCAGACGCTGCATCTGCGGATCATCCCCCGCCAGGCGGTCGAGCGCGGGCGCGCTCACGTCCGGCTCGGCCATCTGCGCCAGCTCCGTCCTGCGACCGGGCGCGACGCAGGGCGAAATCACATGGGCGTAAAACACGTCGTGATCGAAGGTGGTCAGGGCCGTGCGCTCGTTCAGTAAGGCATTGCGCCCAATGCGCCATACCTCGGCACTGCCTTCGCGGAAGATCGAATCGAGCGAACTGCCCACGAGCGCGCAGGACACGCCGCGGTCACTCCCGGCCCTGAGCACGCGGCGCGCACCATTGTTGGCGCCGACAACGACGCCGTCGGCATCGAAAGCCAGCAGCATTTCACCGCTGGCATCGACCATCGGCCACGCCGCACCCAGCCGCAACACGTAGGCTTCGTGGAAGAAACGCATGAAGTTGGCGTCTTCGACCATCTTGGCGTACATCACCGTCAGCTGCAGCGCCAGGTGCTGACTCTCGCGCGGTGAAGGGGAGCTCAGGGCGGAGATGTCGAGCACCCCGAGCAACGCCCCGGTGGGGTCGAACAGCGGCGCACTGTTGCAGGTCAGCGCGATGTGAGACGAGTCAAAGTGATCGATCTGGTGGCAGGTAATCGGGCTGAGATCGGCGATGCATGTACCCACCGCGCAGGTGCCCGCCCGCGCCTCGCTCCAGTCGGCACCGAGGTAGAGACCCGAGCGTCGGAGTTCTCCCTCCCAACGGTCATTGCCGATGAAGTCCACGGTCACGCCGCTGGCATCGGTCAACAGCAGCACGTAGCCGAGATCGCATACCCGCTTGTAGAGTTGCTCCATGCCTGTGCGTGCGACCAGCAAAAAATCCTCGATCTGCTCGCGGTGCTGGCGCAGCTGGCTGTGTTCGATGATGTGTGCGGGCGTCGGCCGCGTGGGGTCGAGATCGTACTCTTCGATGCAGCGCAGCCAGGAACGCTGGATCCGGTCTTTGGATACGTCATTGCTCCGGGCCACGGACAGCACCCGCGAGATATGATCGCGTTGAGCGAGTTGCATTGCCAATGTCTCCTCCATGCGCGCCTTTGCGGGGAGCCCCCCAGGCGTCGGTCGTACGTCAGGCCGTTCGGGCGGCCTGCGTCGTCATTTCCTCATCTTATATCATTCGTAGCATCCTGCCGGCGCACGGCCCGCCCCCCTTCGGCGCAGACCGTGCGCCTTCATTGCAGTCAGGGCAAGGCCTGGGCCAGCGCCACACCACGCTCAACCACCCAGAACGACGCGACCACGGAGCACGGCAGGGCCAGCACCCGTCCATTGGCAAAGTGCGGGCTTCGCCAGTAGCGCCGCAGCAGCCAGAGCAGCGGCGCAGCGACGAGCGACAGGGCAACCTGGCCCAGTTCAATGCCAAGGTTGAAGCCGACGATCAGGCCCGCAAGATTGCCGGCAAGACTCGATGCAGCGTCGGTCAGCGCGAACGAGAAGCCGAACCCATGGACCAGCCCGACGCAGAACACCACAGGCGCGAGCAGGGCGCGCTCGCTTGCCCTCAGTACCCGCCAGCCGGCGTACACGATGGACGCCGCGATCGCCACCTCCACCCCGGGCGCAAACCACGCAAGCGCATTCAACCCGCCGAATGCGCCAGCGCACAGGGTGATCGAGTGCCCCAGCGTGAAGGCGAGCGAGGTGCGCGCAAACTGCGCCACGCTCGATGCGCCGAGCACCAGCAAGAGGATGAAGAGCACATGATCGAGCCCGCCGAGCACGTGGCGAACGCCCCCCTCGATGTAGTTGAGGAAGCCTGGCTGCGGTTCTGCCGCCTGCGCGCCGCCACCACCTGCAGTCGCCGCCCGCGCCGCCTCGATATCGAATGTGGAGGACAGACTGCCCACACTCTGATGACTGCCGACAGTGCTGTCCTCGCGATGGATGCGCACGATGTTGACAGCACGCTCAGCCAGATCAGGCCACTCGAGGGGACTGCCGGACAAGACCGACTGCACCCCGGGCAGCGGGCGCGGAAAGCGCAGGCGCATGCTGACGACCGCGTCAGCCAGGTCGACCGAGACATCGTCGTACACGGTCACACCATCGCCCACGTTGCGCTCGATCGCTGGCAGATAGGTGAAGGGGTCGCGCGCAGTGAGGGTGTCTATGCGCGCCCCTTCCAGGCTGCCATACGCACCATCGATCTGCAGCGCACGACCGAGGCGCGCCTGCAGCAAGCCGGTGTCGCGACGCAGGGCCGCACCATCCACCAAAAGCTGCCCGCGCTCATCGGTGTCGAGGAAGTGCGGTGGCGGCTGATCACCGCCCACAGTCCAGTCGTGCGGCAGCAGCACCATGGCCAGCGGCATCTGCACATACACCCGCAGCGCGCCATCATGCGGCACGACGTGGACGATGCGGGCCATGAAGTCCTGGAAGTGGGCCCTTGCCATGGCGCCATACGACAGCACACAGGCAAGGAGCAGCCAGACAAGCGTGCGGCCCGCGCCGCACGCGAGCCGCGCCCTTACTTGCGCGGGTCCCACAGCCGCTCACTGGTGGTGAGTTCGTAGGCGCGCCCGTCCGGCGCACTCACGAGTTCCAGCTGCATGCCCCAGGGTGACATGAAGTAGATCCAGGTCAGCCCCTTGAGCGGCCCGTCGGCAAACAGATGGGGTTCGCCGAGGAACTGCACCCCCTTTGCCTTCATGTCTGCCATCGCCGCCTTCATGTCGTCGACATAGAAGGCAATGTGATGCCCGCCGATGTCACTGTTCTTCGGCCCTTGCTTGCGCTGATCGGGCGAGGTGTATTCGAAGATCTCGAAGTTGGTGCCGTTATTGCATCGCACGAGGTGGGCTACCGGAATCTCGGCGCGCGGATTGACGTTGAGGTTCTCCTTCATCCAGTCGTCCTTGAAGGGACCGAACGGACCGATGGTGAAGAAGGCCTTGCAGCCCATCACGCCCACGAAAAAATCCACCGCCTGTTGTGCATTGGGCACGGTGAAGCCGAAGTGTTCAACACCGCGCATGCCGGGTACGGCAGCGTGCGTGGCCGGCAAGATGGCGACCAGGGTAACGGCGGCAACGCAACGACGGAACAGGCGGCCGCTTCTGGAGCTGCTTTCGAGTTTCATTTGAGAGATTCCTTTCATGTTCTGCATTTGTCATTGCTCCTCGCTGCAGGCTTGCTGAGGCGAAAAGGTGGGGGCTCCGCAAGCGGGCCCCCCAAGCTCACGCGAGGAGGAACGCGTTCATCGACTGTGTAGCCCGGAGCACGGAGCACGGACGCTCAGAGTTCGCGCCGCTTCATCGCCCCCGCGATGTATTCCGCCTGCCGGACGGCAAGCGCGACGATGGTGAGCGTGGGGTTGGCCGCGCCACTGGAGGTGAACTGGCTGCCGTCGGACACGAACAGGTTCTTGATGTCGTGCGTCTGCCCCCACTTGTTCACCACACCATCACGCGCCTCTGCGCTCATACGGTTGGTGCCCATGTTGTGGCTGGCCGGATAGGGCGGCATGTCGATCACGCGGGTGGCGCCGATGGCTTCGGACAGCTTGCGCCACTGGCCGAGGCCGTGGCGGCGCATGGCCGCGTCGTTGGTGTGGTCGGTCTTGGTAACGATGGGGATGGGCAGACCGTGCTGATCCTTTTCGGTCGCATGGAGGGTGATACTGTTCTCCTCCTGCGCCAGATCCTCTCCGCATACCCACACGCAGCTCATGTGGTCAAACTTCTCCAGCGCCGAGCTCACCTCGCGGCCCCAGCCACCGGGCTTCATGAAGGCGGCGGCGAAGGGCAGGTGCAGGGCGAGGCCCTCAAGGTGATAGCCACCGACGAAGCCACGGTCGGGGTTGTTGGGCACTTCGTCGGACACCACCGCGGCGATGTCGAAGCCCCGGTACATGTACACCGGCCCGGGATTGATGGTGAGCGCCGCCGCCGTGGTGTGGTTCATGTAGTTGCGGCCGACCTGTCCCGAGGAGTTGGCGAGGCCGTCGGGGAACATCGAGGATGCCGAGTTGAGCAGCAGGCGTGGCGACTCGATGGAGTTGCCGGCAACGCACACCACACGCGCCTTCTGAAGATGCTGACGTCCGTCCTTGTCGGCATAGAGCACGCCGGTGGCCTTGCCGCTGCTGTCATGCTCGATGCGCAGGACCATGCTCTGCGGTCGCAGTTCGGCGTGACCGGTCTCCATCGCACGCGGGATCTCCGAGTACAGCGTCGACCACTTGGCGCCGATCTTGCACCCCTGCATGCAGTAGCCGATCTGCTGACAGGCGGGGCGACCATCGTTGGGGCGCGTGTTGGAAGCCACAGGGCGCACGATCTCCTTGTAGCCGATCTTGCGCGCGCCGGCCTCGATCACCTTGTAGTGGTTGTTGGGCGGCATCGGCGGCAGGCCGCTGGCCTTGGTGCCCGCCACACCCATCTTGCGTTCGGCGATGTCGTAATACGGCGCCAGCTCCTCGTAGCTGATCGGCCAGTCGAGCACATTGGCACCCGGCACGTGGCCGTAGGTGCTGCGGGTCTTGAATTCGTGCTCCATGAAGCGCAGCGCCAGGCCGGACCAGTGCATGGTCGAGCCACCCACGCCCTTCACGATCCACGCCGGCAGGTTGGGATAGGTTTCGGTATGGTGCCAGCCGCCGGCCGAGATGCGCTTGTCGAGCCACGAGATCTTGGCAAACATGGCCCACTCGTCGTTCTCGAAATCCTCCTGGGTGTGGTGCTTGCCCGCCTCGAGGATCACCACGTCGATACCCTGCCGGGTCAGTTCGTCCGCAAGCGTGCCACCGCCCGCGCCGGAGCCGACGATGACGACGACGCTGTTGTCGTCCTTGGAAAAGGTCTTGCTCATGTCTCTTGTCTCCGTCTGTTCTTATGCATGTGCGGGATCAGGCCTGGGGCAGCCAGTCGATATCGTCGAAACCGCGATCGACGTAGCCGCCCTTCTCCCACGACGAGCCCTCCTCGCCGAACAGCGGCCATACCGCCTTGTTGTTGTAGAAGCCGGTCACCATGTCGCCCTTGATCTTCTGGAAGAAGGCGCCGCGCTCGATCGCATACAGCAGACCCAGACGTTCGGTTTCGGTGGGAACGTCGGCATAGGGCTTCCTGAAGCTCGCCATGGCGAGGCGGTCGAGCTGCGCGACGCCGTCGAGAATCAGCTTCTTGAGCGCGGGGTCCTTGGCCGCCATCGCGTCGTAGGGCTCGATCGCGAGCATGTAGTAGCGATCCGAGATCCTGTCGTGGGGGAAGATGTCGCGCGCCATGACCAGCAGGGTCTTGCCCGGACCCGCGCCAAGCTGGGTGAAGCCCGCGGCGAGGGCATCACGCGCAGGCATCATCAGGCTGCCCGCGGACAGCGCGGTCACGCTCGCCGCCGCCACGCCAGAACCTTTGAGAAATCCGCGCCGGCTGACGGTGATCCGTTTTTCAACGACGCGCATGCCCTGCGCTGCAGGGGTGTTGCGGTGTTCGTCCTTCATGATGTCTCCTCTTGTTTTGTACTGCCTGGTCGTAACTTGGGTTTCGCGGGGTTCAGGCCGCCACGGAATGGGTTGGGAGCGGGTTGGAAAGCGGGACCGGGTGCACACCGAGCACATCGGTCAGCATCTGGTGCAGGGCCGAGGCGAAGCCCTCGACCAGCGGCGCTGACCCGAGCGCTTCCTCGCACGACGTCGTCCGACGTTCCAGCGCTGCCCTGTCTCCGGCGGGGCGGTCGAGGGTGTCGCACAGCAGCGTCCAGTCCGGGCGCGCAAGCAGGGTGCCCGAGGTGAGCAGCACCCCGTGGCGGCGGCGCAGCTGCGCGAGGCCGACGATCTTGCGACCGTCGACCACGACCTCCCACGGCGACAGACCGCCGAAGCAGGCCCAGCCCAGGGCGGGATCTGCGGTGCTGCCGCGCACGTCGGCAGGCGACAGGGCGTGTGCGGCAATGCCCATGTCGCGCAGCAGGCCCGCGATCAGCACCCCCAGCCAGCGGTAGCTGGTGACCGTGCCCCCCGCAAGCAGCCGGTGGTCGGGCGGCAGCAGAATTGAGGTGCTGAGCATCCACGGCCCGGTGAGCACCGCGCCGCCACCCGAACTGCGCTGGACGAGCTCGCAACTGGCAGGACGCGAACGCGCCTGATTCAGCAGTGCCGCCTGTGAGCAGCCGAACACCACGCCCGGCGCGCGATAGGTCCACAAGCGCAGCTGCGGTTCGCGCACCGGCGCCTGGAGCAGCGCCTCATGCCAGCGCTGCTCGTCGGTACTGCTCACCATGGCAAGGCGGGGCTCGGCGTCGTACATCACAGATCCGCCGACTCGATGCGGCGCGCGAGGTCGCCCAGAAAAAGCGCCGCCGGGTAGCCATCCACCGCACGGTGGTCGAACACCAGGTGCAGGCCCATCATCGGTGCGATGACGACTTCGCCATTGCGCGCAACAGGCTTGTCGAGCACCCGTGTCACCCCGAGGATCGCGACCTGCGGCGGATTGATGATCGGCGAGAAGCTGTCGATCGCGGTCGTGCCGAGGTTGGTCACGGTGAAGGTGCCGCGCTGGTAGTAGCCGGCACCGAGCGCCCCTGCCCGTGCACCGGAGGCGACCTGCCTGAGCGCATCCGAGAGTGCCGGCAAGGCAAGCCGGTCGGTATTGCGGATGACCGGCACCATCAGGCCGTCGTCGAGACTGACGGCGACCCCGATGTTGATCTCGGGCATGAGCTCAACCGCCTTGTCGCGCATCAGTGCGTTGAGTCGCGGATGTTCGCGCAGGGTGAGGGCAAGCGCACGCAGCACCAGTACGGTGAGCGACACCTTGTCGCCGGCTGCGGCGAGGTCGCGGCGCAGCGCCTCGCAACGGCTCACATCCACCTCGACCGAGTGCAGAACGCGCGGAATCTGCCAGCCCTGCCCCATGTTGCGGGCAATGGCGCCGCGCAACCCGGTGAGCGGAATCATCTGCGCAGCCGGCACGTCGGCTGCTTGCACAGTGCTTGCGGGGGCATTCATGATCAGCCCTCGATCACCGCAAGCACCGCGCCGCGACCGAAGGTGTCGTCGACTGCGACCTTCAGTGCGGCCACCTTGCCGCCGCAGGGGGCAAGGATCTCGTGCGTGGTTTTCACCAGCTCGGCCACGGCCAGGATCTGCCCGGCCTCGACACTGTCGCCCTCGGCCACCTGCCACTCCTGCAGCAAGGCTTCGGTTCCCTCTTCCACATCCGCCCACACGGCGTCGTCCATCACGATATCGGTCATGTGTGTTCTCGCTTTCAGTTCAGGTTGAGTTGCATCAGGTCGCGCACCGCGGCGGCAATGCCATCCACCTGCGGAATGGCAAAGTCTTCGAGCGGGCGGCTGAAGGGAATGGGCACATCGGGCACGGCCAGGCGGCGGATCGGCGCCTTGAGCTTCACGCGGTCGAGATGCTCGGCGACGATCGCCGCGATCTCGCCGGAGAGCCCGAAGGACAGGTAGTCCTCGTCGGCCACCAGCAGGCGGCCGGTCTTGGCCACCGAGCGCAGCACGGCCTCCCTGTCGAGCGGCACCAGGGTGCGCAGGTCGATGATCTCGACGTCGATGCCTTCGGCGGCGAGCTTGTCCGCTGCCAGCACGGCCTTCTGCACCATCTGCGACAGGGTGACGATGGTCAGGTCGCGGCCCTCGCGCACCACCTTGGCCTCGCCGAAGGGGATGGTGTAGGGCTCGAGCGGAACGGCGTTGGTGCTGCCCTCGTAATAGGACATCCACGACAGCCCCATGATGCCCTTGTGATACATGAACACCACCGGGTTGTCGTCGCGGATCGCCGCCGTCATCAGGCCCTTGGCGTCATAGGCGTTGGACGGCACGACGACCTTGAGGCCGGGCACATGAGCGAAGATGCCGTAAAGACATTGCGAGTGCTGGGCGGCGTCGTTGTAGCCACCGCCGATGCCGGTGGTGATCACCACCGGGTACTTGGTGTTGCCACCCGACATGTAGGTGTTCTTGGCGAGGTGGTTGTAGATCTGGTCGAAACACACGCCGAAGAAATCCACGAACATGAGTTCGGAGATCGGCCGCAGGCCTTCGGCAGCGGCGCCGATGGCCGCGCCCATGAAGCCGGTTTCGGAAATCGGCGTATCCATGATGCGGTCGGGGCCGAACTTGTCGAGCAGGCCGGTGGTCGCGCTGAAAATGCCACCGTACTTGCCCACATCTTCACCCATCACGAAGACGCGCTGGTCGCGCTCCATCTCCTGGGCCACCGCCTCCGAGATGGCCTGCGCCATGGTCAGGGTGCGGACTTTGGTTTCTGTTGTCATCGCTGTTTCCTCTCGTCGCGGGTCCGGTTCAGTCGGCAAACACGTGAAGCAGGGCTTCGGACGGTTCGGGATAGGGGCTGTTGCGGCCAAACGCATAGGCCGCCTCGATGCGCTCGCTCACGGCCTTGCGCAGACTGGCATCGCTGGCGTCGTCGAGCAGGTCGCGTGAGCGCAACAGCGCGCCAAGCGCCGGGATGGGGTCGTGGGTGCGCAGCTCCTGCGCTTCGCCCTTGGGGCGGTAGGTTTCGGGGTCACCCTGGAAGTGGCCGAGGTAACGGTCGGTCTTGACCTCGATCAGCGTCGGGCCTTCGCCACGACGCGCCCGTGCAACGGCCTCACCGGCCGCGCGGAACACCGCGACGGCGTCGTTGGTCTCCACCAGCACGCCGGGCATGCCATAGCCGGCCGCGCGAACGGCGTTGGATTCGACCGAGGTCGAGTCATGCTTCTCCACCGAGATGCCATACTTGTTGTCTTCGCACACGAAGATCACCGGCAGCTTCCACAGCGAGGCCAGGTTGAGCGCTTCATGAAAGGCGCCTTGGTTGGCAGCGCCTTCACCGAAGAAGCCAATCGCCACCCAGTCCTTGCCCAGCTTCTTAGCCGCCAGCGCCGCACCGCAGGCTTGTGGTGCGGAGGCACCGACGATGCCGCTGCAGGAGAACTTCACCGCCGGGTCGAACAGGTGCATGTGCCCGCCCTTGCCGCGGCCCAGGCCCGTGGCCTTGCCGAACATCTCGGCGGTCATCGCGTTCAGGTCGACGTTCTTGGCAATCGCGAAGTGATGCGGCCGGTGCGCGCCAACCACGGAGTCTTCCGTCCTCAGGTGGGCACACACGCCCACTGCAACCGGCTCCTGTCCGGCTGCGAGGTGCATCTCGCCCGGCACCGGGCCACCACCGATATCGAAGGCGAGGCCTTTCTGAATCTTGGGGGGGAGCTTGCCCTCGAGATAGACCTTGGCCATGGTCTCCTCGTACTCGCGAATCTCCACCATCTTTTCGTACATCCACAGCAACTGTTCGGATGTCGGGTCCATAGCAGGTGTCTCCTCTAAACGTCTTGTTGGCCGGCGAATCGCCGTGTGTCGCATCCGGCCCCGTCAGCGGCCGGCTTGCCCTTCCTCATCGCAAGAGCGATGCCAGGCGCCATGAACGGCGCAAGAAAGCGTCTCAAGTCACTGTTTTCAATGAACTTGAATGCTTTTTACCGACGCGCTTTCAGGCAAGAAGAGCGCGAATCTGTCGCAGTCGCTGTTACAGCTGTCGCAGGGGCTGTAACAGCTGTGGCGGGGTAATGAACGGGCGTCCGCCGGGCGCGGCACATCGTCGTCAGGAGCGAAGGGGGCAAGACTGGAGGGCGCACAGCGTCGCGTGGGGCGAAGTTGCAATGCACGCCGGAAAGGTCAGGTCAGGTCAAAGCGGACAGCGCAGCCCGCCCTGAAAAGGGCGCGCTGCAGGAATCGGGGGTGGAACCGGAGGTCCGCGAGCCACCGATCGCAGGAAGGGGCTGCGTGACCTCGAGACGGTCAGCGGCAAAGCGCCAGGAAAACTTAGGATCGGCAAGGGCACAGCTGCAGCCGGCCCGGGACGCGGGCGCTGGCACAGCCTTGGCGTGAACAGGCAGGCAACGCGGCGGGACCGGGCAAGCGCAGACCGCCCGCCTGAGTGCCATTCCAGGACGCCCTTCAGACCCCGGCCGCCTGCGCCCCGACTGAAGGGGACGCATCGGCCTGAGCGCCTGGGACGCTTTCAGATCACCCTGGAAGTCACAATAAAAAATGATTGAGCCTCGTCCCGGGGGCTGGCTTACCCCGGGTGCTGCGGAACTCAGGGCTGGGCGCCCACGGTGATGGCAATGCTGCCCACACCGGCGATCCCGCCCTCGAGGCGGTCACCGACCTTCACCGGCCCTACCCCGGCAGGCGTGCCGGTATAGATCAGGTCGCCGGCTTCTAGGGCGAAATAGCGCGACAGGTGGGCGATCACTTCGGGCACGCTCCAGATCTGCGAGGAAAGATCACCCTGCTGGCGGCGCTCACCGTTAACGTCGAGCCAGATCTCGCCGGCTGCGGGATGACCGCTGCCGCTTGCGGGCACGATCTCGGAGCACGGTGCCGCGGCGTCGAAGGCCTTGCCAATTTCCCACGGACGGCCCGCTTTCTTTGCCGCGCCCTGCAGGTCGCGCCGCGTCATGTCGAGACCGACGCCGTAGCCGAACACATGCTCAAGCGCGTCTTCGGCTGCGATGTTGCGCCCACCGCGACCAATCGCGACAACGAGTTCGATCTCGTGATGAACATCGTTCGATTCGCTCGGATACGGAAACACGCTGCCCGATGGGATCAGACTGTCCGGATGCTTGGTAAAGAAGAACGGCGGCTCGCGGTCGGGATCGTGGCCCATTTCGCGCGCGTGGTCGGCGTAGTTGCGGCCCACGCAATACACGCGGCGCACCGGAAAGCGCTTTGCGCTCCCGCTCACTGCGACACTGGGTACGGCCGGGGCAAAGACATACTGCTCGTTGTGATCGGACGACACGTCGGGAATCTCCTTGTTATGTGCGCCCGGAGCGGATCGCGCCCCGGGCTCGCACGTGCGGAAACAAGTCTATCCGCGTCTCGATTTTCCCGGGATACCTACGACGGGAAATTTGAATGCGGCAGGCGCCGGACTCAACGCGGCGCGCTGGCGGCCGATCGCCGCGGCAGAAAGCGCGCCAGCATGGGCCAGCGCAGGTTGCCGAGCAGGGCACCGCTGAGAATCGCTGCTGCCGCGAAGCCGGTTGCGGGTCCGAAGTGATGGCCATTCACCACGATCAGCAGAATGGTCGACAACAAGGGCGTCAGGTAAGCCAGCGCACCGACCGCGCGCGGATCGCCATGCTTCAGTGCGATGTCCCAGGTCAGAAAGGCCAGCCCCATCGGCCCCAGGCCCAGACCCGCAATCAGGGCGAGGTCGCTGCCGGACAGACCAAGCAGGCCGGCACTGCCGAACAGTGCCAGATGCAGCAGGATCGACGCGGCACCCGCCATCAGGCAGCACGCACCGATGGCCGCGGTCGGAAACGACGGCATCCTGCGGCAGCCGAGGGAATAGCCCGCCCACACGAAAGCCGCCGCGATTGCGCTCAGGTAGCCCAGTGCATGCTCGCTCGAGATCGAGAACTTCTCGCCCCCGAGGATCAGAACCGCGCCGCCGAAACCCAGCACCGCGCTCAGCACGTGATTCACGCCCAGACGGTTGCCAGGCAGGAAGACCGGCGTCAGCAGCACGATGAGCAGCGGCCACAGGTATTGCAGCAGGTTGACCTCGACCGCCGGCGCCAGGCCGAAGGCAGCAAACAGCAGGGCGTGGTAGCCGAACAGCCCCCCGACCCCGACCGCATAAGCGCGCGGCTGTGCATGCCACGCGTGCGGCCGCAGGCCACCACCCACCAGACCGCCCACGAACAGGGCAAGGCCGGAACTCACGAGGGGCGGAACATGGCTCACCCGGTCGGTCAGCAAGGCGAGCGACGCCCACACCACAATGGTGAACAGGGCGGCCAACAGCGCGCGCGGTGTCATGCAGAATCCCCTTATGCGGAAATGATGTTGTGCTCGGGCCCGAACGGGAAGGCGGTGATGTTATCCGCACCCTGCTCGGTGACGACAAGAATGTCGTGCTCGCGGTAGCCACCGGCGCCGGCCATGCCTTCGGGCAGCATGATCATCGGCTCCATCGAGACCACCATGCCGGGGACGAGCACGGTCTCGATGTCCTCGCGCAGTTCGAGGCCGGCCTCGCGACCGTAGTAGTGGCTGAGTACGCCGAACGAGTGACCGTAGCCGAAGGTGCGGTACTGCAGCAGGCCGTGGCTGCGATAGATTTCGTTGAGCTCGGCCGCGATGTCGCAGCAGCGCGCGCCCGGACGGATCAGTTCGAGGCCGCGGCGATGCACCTTGCAGTTGATCTCCCACAGTTCGAGGTGGCGGGCGCTCGGCTCGCCGAAGAACAGCGTGCGCTCGAGCGCGGTGTAGTAGCCGGCGATCATCGGAAAGCAGTTCAGCGACAGGATGTCGCCACGCTGCACGCGGCGGGTGGTGACCGGGTTGTGCGCACCGTCGGTATTGATACCGGACTGGAACCAGGTCCAGGTGTCGCGCAGCTCCGAGTGCGGCACGCGCTTGGCGATCTCGCGCACCATGGCGGCGGTCGATGCCAGCGCGACTTCGTACTCGGGCACGTTCTCGGCAATCGCGTCGACGCAGGCCGCGCCGCCGATGTCGGCCACGGCGGCGCCGATCTTGATCAGGGCAATTTCCTCGTCCGACTTGATCATGCGCATGCGCATGGTGGCCGGCGCCACATCGACCCACTCGACGTCGGGGCGGGCGTGCTCGAACTTGCGCAGATTGTCGAGGTTGAGGTGGTCCTGCTCGAAGCCGACACGACGTGCCTTGCCCGGCAGCGCCTCCTTGACCGCGACGACGTAGTTGTCGCGCTGCCAGTCGGTGTAGATCAGGTTTTCGCCGTAGCAGCGGCGATAGCCCTGACCACCGTCGATGTTGGTGGTGATCAGTACCGAGGTGTCCTGGGTGACGACCAGCGCGTAACTGCGGCCGAAGCTGCAGTACAGAAAGTCGCCGTAGTAGTTGATGTTGTGAATCGAAGTCAGCACCACGGCTTCGAGCGATTGCTCGGCCATGTGGGCACGCAGCATACCAAGGCGGCGGTTGACTTCGGGAGCGCTGAAAGTCGGCCGCACTTTGGGGCCGTTGTTCAGGGTGATGAGGCTGGGCATATCCATGATGGCTCCTGGCGGGATGATTGGCGAGGCAAGCATCTCGCATCGGTCCTGAGCCCAACAAGCAGCGATTTCTAATCGGCCGGCATTAGTTTTTCTATGGGCTGACCCAATGCCGGCCGCGCCCGAATGTGCCTATCGCCGTGCCGCGATGCTGTCGGCCAGCACGCACAGAATCTCGAACATCATGGTCGCACCGACGAGTGCGGTGTTGCCGCTCTGATCGAAGGGCGGCGACACTTCCACCACGTCGCCCCCCACCAGGTTCAGACCCCGCAGCCCACGAACCATGCGCAGCGCTTCCAGCGTGGTCAGTCCGCCGATCTCCGGCGTGCCGGTACCGGGCGCATAGACGGGGTCGAGCGCGTCGACGTCGAAGCTGACATAGGTCTGGCCATCGCCGACCACCCGGCGCACCTCGGCGATGACGGCGTCCAGCCCCATGGCGTGGAACTCGTCGATGTCGATCACGCGAATGCCCTGGCGCTCGCCCCAGTCGTTATCGCCATCGTTGTACAGTGCGCCGCGAATGCCGATCTGCACCGTCCGCTTCGGGTCCAGCAGACCTTCCTCGATCGCGCGCCTGAACGGCGTCCCGTGCGTATAGGGGTTGCCACCAAAGTAGGTGTCCCAGGTGTCGGTGTGCGCATCGAAATGCACCATGCCAACCGGCCCGTCCTTTGCCAGTGCGCGCATGATCGGCAGGGTGACGAGGTGGTCGCCCCCCACCGACAGGGGCGCAATGCCCCGCCCGCACACCGTGTCGTAGAAGCCGGCGATGCGTTGCAGCGAATCGAGCAGGTCGGCCGGATTGACCGGCGCATCGCCGAGGTCGGCGCAATTGCACAGCGCAAACGGATTGATGCCGCTGGCCCGGTTGACGTTGCGCACCATCGTCGACAGGTCGCGTACCTGACGCGGCCCGTGCCGTGCGCCGGGGCGGTTGGTGGTGCCGCCATCCCATGGCACCCCGATCAGGCCGATCTCGACTTCCCCGATGTCTGCATCCGTCAGCTGGGTGAAGGGCAGACGCATCAAGGTGGGCAGGCCGGCATAGCGTGGCATCACCGTTCCGGTGATGGGCGCGAACTTGTTTTCACTCATGACTGACTTCCTGATGGCAACATGCTGGAGGTGATGAGTGATTCTTCCACGCCGCCCCGCGGGCTTGAATCCCGATTGTTGAAACCTTAGTTGCGGATTTTCAGAACATTGCTGCCGACACGAGACCCGATGACCACAGTGCGACCACGCCCCGGCGCCGGAGGCCGATCCACATGCTGCGCGTGACCGATATCGACCTGCGCCTGCTGCGCATCTTCAAGAGCGTCACCGATTGCGGCGGATTTTCTGCCGCCGAGACCACGCTCGACATGAACCTGTCGACCATCAGCACGCATATGTCGGAACTCGAGTCGCGCCTCGGCGTGCGTCTGTGCGAGCGCGGCCGGCAGGGCTTCCGCCTCACCGACGAGGGGCGCGCGACCTACCTGCTGGTCGAGCAGCTGCTGAACTCGGTCGAGGACTTTCGCGCAGGCGTCGGCGCCATCCACCAGCAGATCGGCGGGGAGCTGGGCATCGGCGTGGTGGACAACACCCTCACCGATCCGCAGGCGCGCATCAGTGCGGCCATTCTCGCGCTCAAGCAACGCGGCGGCGATCTCCACGTCAGGCTCGAGATCAAGTCACCGAGCGAAATCGAACAGGCGGTGCAGGAGCGCCGGCTGCATGTCGGCATCGTGCCGTCGTACAACGAACTGCCCGGTCTGCGCTATGAACCGCTGTACACCGAAACCCTGACGCTGTACTGCGGCAGCGGTCACCCGCTGTTTGACGCTGCGCCGGCCCGGGTCGAGCTGACGCAGCTCGACGGGCTCGACTTTGTCTCCCGCGGCTACATGCGCGAAAACCGCGAGCTGAGCAGCACGGCGCGTCTCAATGCGAGTGCGACCGTCCATCACATGGAGGCAGTGGCCACCCTGATCCTGTCGGGCGCGTTTGTCGGCTACCTGCCGCAACACTATGCCGCACAGTGGGTCGCGTCGCAGCACATGCGCCCCTTGCGCCCCGACCTGCTGAGCCAGCAGGCCGCATTCAGCATCGTCACCCGCCGCGATCGCGGGCAGACCATCGCGGTGCAGGCCTTCGTCGATGCACTGCGCGGAAACACGGCGAACGCCCGCCCGGCCGGGGCGTGAAACCACCCGGGCCGGGGTATGCACACGCTCAGGCCGCCACCGGCTCCTTGTCGAAACTGAGCTGCAGCGCGGCGTCGCGGCAACGCACGTGATCCTCGGCCTCGGCCCGCATCCATTCGATGAATGCAGCAACACGGGGGCGCGTCTGACCCGCCAGCGGACACACCAGATACACCGCGCCCTCCTGGATCACGTCGGGGAAGGGACGCATCAGCCGCCCTTCAGCAAGGTCGTCCGCACACAGCGAATGGCGCGCGAGGCTGACGCCCTGCCCCCCGCATGCGGCCTGGATCACGAGATCGGCCGGTGAAAAGGCCGCGCCGCCGCGCGTGCTCACATCGAAGCGCGAGATCCGGGTGAAGAACACGTCCCAGTTGGTGCTGTAGTTCGCCTGCGGCAGGGAATCGTGCAGGAGTTGCGTGCGCGCAAGGTCGGTGTAGTCCTTGAGCTTGAGCACTTCCTGCAGCTGCGGGTTGACCACCGGATAGCTCACATCCTCAAACAGCTGGAGCTGCAGCAGACGGGTGTTGTCGGTCCATTCGCAGGACACCGCGACGTCCACCTCGTCGGCCTTGAAGTTGGCCGGGGTCATGTCGCCGTCGATCAGCAGCCTGATGTTCGGATAGGCGGCAGAGAAGCGCGGCAGACGCGGCATCAGCCACCTTTTAGCAAAAGAGGGCATCACGCGCACCTTCAAGGTGCCTTCCTGCGCCTCGCTGCGGATCGTCTGCATCGTGTTGGTGAGCAGTTCGAATGCGGCCGACACCCCCTGCAGCAGGCGCCCGCCTTCACTGGTCAGCCGCAGCCCGCGCGGCAGACGTTCGAACAGCGGATAGCCAAGCCGCCCTTCCAGCGCCAGGATCTTCTGGCTGACCGCGCTCTGCGTCAGGCATAGCTCCTGCGCTGCACGGGTAAAGCTGCCGTGACGCGCCGAGGCTTCGAAATAGCGCAGTGAATCAAGCGGGGGAAGGTGTCGGGAGTCGTGCATGTCGTACGCCTGCAAAGTGTGCCTGTGGTACAACCTAAGCAATATTCGTACCGGCATTAGAAATACTAATGAAAGCGGATTAATAATTGTCGTTTGTGCTGCGCAGCACGTCCCGGCAATCTGGATTCCGCGATGCACACCCGGCCTTCCCCCGAGGCGCCACAGACTTACTCAATGTTGACAAGGAACTGCCATGAAGACGATTCGCCCGCTGCTCAGTCGCCTCCTCATTGGTGCGCTGCTGCCACTTGCCGCTACCGCCGCCCACGCCGACCTGCTCTCCAAGATCAAGGAGAAGGGCGAGATCGTGATCGCCACCGAAGCCCGCTACGCGCCGTATGAAATGCTCGAGGACGGCAAGATCGTCGGCTACGGCAAGGACATTCTCACCGAGGTGATGAAGGACCTGCCCGGCGTGAAGCTCAAGCAGCTCGATGTGCCGTTCCAGGGCATCCTGCCCGGCCTGACCGCTGGCCGCTTCGACTTTGTCGCCACCTCGCTGACGATGACCAAGGTCCGCGCAGCCAACTACGCCTTCACGCTGCCGATCTCGACCGCGGACGTCACCGTCCTCAAGCGTAAGGGCGACACCCGCATCAACAAGGCCGAAGACATGGCCGGCATGGTCGTCGGCAGCCAGTCGGGTGCCGCACAGGTGCAGCTGCTGCGCGAGTACGACGAGAAGACGCTGAAGCCGATGGGCAAGGCGCTGAAGGAGGTCAAGGAGTTCATCGACTACAACGAAGCCTACGCCGCCCTGGCCTCGCGTCGCGTGGATGCCGTCGCCCAGGCACTGCCGAACCTCGCCCCGCTGGTCAAGGAGCGTCCGGACGTGTTCGAAATCGTGATGCCTCCGTTCGGCCCCGCCACCTACTACGGCTGGGTTGGCCGCAACGACGCAGACAGCGCCTCGCTGGTCGCGCTCTTCAGCGACGGCATTGCCAAGCTCAACAAGAGCGGCAAGCTCGCCGAACTGCAGCAGAAATGGTTCGGATTCACGATGCCCGTCCCGTCCGACAAGGTTCCGACGCCGGTCAATTGAGTCATCCGCTGACCGACCGGCCTGGTGCCGGTCGGTCGGGAGAGCGCCATGTTCGATTTCACGGTCGTCCTGACGACACTGCCCCAACTGCTCACCGGTCTGGCCGCCACTTTCGGCGTGTCGATCACGGCCATCGTCCTCGGTTTCTTCCTCGGCTGGGCGATCTGCCTTGGCAGTGTGAGCCACCTGCGCTGGCTGTCCGCCATCAGTCGCCTCTATGTGAGCTTCTTTCGCGGCACGCCGCTGCTGGTGCAGCTCACGCTGGTGTTCTACGCCCTGCCCGCAACCGGGATCAGCCTGCCGCCGCTGGTTGCCGCGGTACTTGCACTCACGCTGAACACCGCCGCCTTTCAGGGCGAGATCCTGCGCGCCGGTTTCCTGATGCTGCCGCGGGGCCAGCTCGAAGCGGCACGCGATCTGGGGCTCACGCGCTGGCAGACGCTGCGCCACGTTCAGGTGCCACAGGTCTTTCGTTCCATGCTGCCGGCACTGACCAACGAAACCATCGACATCATCAAGAACTCCGCCCTGGTGTCCACCGTTGCCGTCACCGAGCTGATGCGAACCGCCCAGGTGTACGCCTCGACCACCTACCGCCCGATCGAGTTCTTTGTCGCGGCCGGTGTCCTTTACCTGGTGCTGACGATGAGTACTGCGCGCATTGGCGCGTGGCTCGAACGTCGCCTGCCCGCTGGCTGAAACGGAGCTCACCATGTTCGATTTTGGACTGATTACGGACAACGCCGACGCCCTCAAGGCCGGCCTGTGGATGACGATCCGCCTGTGCGCGGCGGGCATCGGGCTCGGACTCGTCGGCGGCATGCTGCTGCTCGGGTTCAGGAAACTCTTCGGCCCCCGCCTCGACTTTCTGTATCGCGCCTACATCACGCTGTTTCGCGGCACACCGCTCCTGGTTCAACTGTATGTGGTGTTCTATGGCGGGCCCTACGTCGGCATCGAATGGTCGGCTGAGCAGGTCGGCATCACCGGCCTGGCAATGTACGGCGCCGCCTACTTTGCCGAGATCTTCCGTGCCGGCATCGAGGCGGTGCCGCGCGGCCAGCTTGAAGCGGCGCGCGACCTCGGCATGAACGCCGCACAGACCCTGCGTGTGGTGGTGTGGCCGCAGATGCTGGCGCGCTGCATGCCACCCCTGGTGGGGCAGACCGTCATCCTGCTCAAGGAGTCCTCGGTGCTGTCGATCATCACCGTGCCGGAGCTGACCACGATCGCGATGCGCATCGCCAACGAAAACTTCGCCATCGTCGAGCCCTACGCGGTGCTGGCGCTGACCTACTGGGCGCTCACCGTGGGCGTTGCCCGCGGCGGTCACATGATCGAGCGCCGCTTCACCCGACATCTCGCCCGCCCAGCCTGAAGGAGCCATCATGCAGCACAACTACGCAATCAAGCTCAAGGACGTGCGCAAGCGCTACGGTGATCACGAGGTCATCAAGGGCGTGAGCCTGGACATCGAGCCCAAGGAAGTCGTGACCATCATCGGCGGCTCGGGATCGGGCAAATCCACCCTGCTGCGGTGCATGAACTTCCTCGAGGAGTACAACGCCGGGGAGATCCTGATCAACAACCGGCTGCTGGGCTATGGCACCACCGGCGTGGGCACCTACTACCGGCTGCCGGAGCACGCCATCCGGGCGTCGCTGAGCGATGTCTGCATGGTGTTCCAGCAGTTCAACCTGTGGCCGCACATGAGCGTGATCGACAACGTGTCGACCCCGCTGCGGCTGGTCAAGGGCGTGGCGAAAGACGAAGCGCGCAAACGTGCGCTGGCGGAACTGGAGCGCGTCGGCCTGCAGCACAAGGCAGACGCCTACCCCGGCCAGCTCTCGGGCGGGCAGCAGCAGCGCGTCGCCATCGCCCGCGCACTGACCATGCAGCCCAAGATCATGCTGTTCGATGAGCCGACCTCTGCGCTCGACCCGGAGCTGGTCGGTGAAGTGCTCAACGTGATCCGCGCCCTGTCGGAAGAAGGCATGACCATGGTGATCGTCACCCATGAAATGGGCTTCGCCGCAAAAGTGTCGGACAAGGTGGTCTTTCTTGCCGAAGGCATCATCGAGGAACAAGGCCCGCCGGAGCAGATCTTCGGCGCACCGCAGAGCCCGCGCCTGAAGCAGTTTCTCTCCACCTGGCGGGAGCGTCAGGGCGATTCGCCGCTGTAGGCGGACAGCCTGACGGCAACAAAGTGTCGCCGGCGCAAACCGGAGGCGAAAAACGCTGTCAGACTTTGAACCTCACGGATTCAAGACTGCCATGTCCATCTCGCCTTTCATTGCCGCGCACGACAACAACCCCGACTGGCGTACCGCGCTGAATCACTGTCTGGAACAGCTGACCCGCGCTGCGAAAGCGGACGCGGGTGCTGCGCCGGTGGCCGAATACACGCTGGGCTGGTGCTATCTGACCGACCCCTTTGCCGATGCGGCGGAAGCGATACTCGCCGAACTCAGGCAGCACCTGCCCGGTGTGAGCTGGGTCGGCACGGTCGGGATCGGCATCGCGGCCAGTGGCGTTGAGTACATCGACGAGCCCGCCATTGCCCTGATGCTCGCCCCCTTGCCGCGCGCCTCCTTCAGGCTGTTCTCCGGTCGCCAGCCCTTGCCGATGACGCCGGAAGCCGGCGCGATCAACGCCCACACCGCGCTCGTGCATGCCGATGGCACCACGCCCGACCTGCAGGAACTGCTGCCCGAGCTGGCCGAGCGGACCGCGACCGGATACCTGTTCGGCGGGCTGTCTTCGGCGCGCACCCATACCTTGCAGATTGCCGACGCGGTGCTCACCGGCGGTCTGTCGGGTGTCGCCTTTGCCGAGGACGTCGGCCTGCTGTCGCGGGTGACGCAGGGCTGCCAGCCCATGGGTCCGGCACGACGGGTGACACGCGCCGAGGACAACACGGTGCTCACCCTTGATGGCCAGCCGGCGCTTGCGTGCGTGCTGCAGGACCTGGGACTGGGCAATGACCTCGCCGTCGAGGAGATGGCTGAGGCCCTGTCCTCGACCCTGGTCGGACTGTGCCGCAGCAGCGACGACCAGGCCTCCACGCCGGCCCGCTTCGGCCCGGACACCCTGGTGCGCCACATCGTCGGCCTTGATCCGCGCGCGCGGGTGCTGGCCATCGGCGACGAGGTCGAGACCGGCGCCCAGCTCACCTTCTGCCGGCGCAACCCGGAAGCCGCGCTGGAGGATGTTCGCCGCATCGCGACCGAGATCAGGGATGAGCTCAAGGCCGGCAAGCAGCGCGCCGCCGGCGCCATCTACGTCAGCTGTGTCGGCCGTGGCGGCCCGCACTTCGGTGCGCCGGACGCGGAGATGCGCGCCATCCGCGACGTGCTCGGCGAGTTGCCGCTGGTCGGCTTCTTTGCCAACGGCGAGATCGCGCGCGACCGGCTCTACGGCTACACCGGGGTACTCAGCGTGTTCACCATGCCGGCATGATCTAGCGCCGGCGCACGTACAGCCAGCCAAGGCTACCTGCAAGCAGAATCACCAGGGCGATCGTGCCCTCGTGCTGCCGGGCTTCGTCGAGCAGGTTCAACAGCGCCAGGCCAAAGGCGTAGCCCAGGCCAGTAAACAGCGATGCCCACACCAGTGCAGCCAGCAGGTTGAGTGCGACAAACTCGGCCAGCGGTGCACGGGCGATACCAAGCGCCAACGGCCCCGCGACGCGCAGGCCATAAGAAAAGCGCAGCGCGAAGATGAGCCATCGACGGTGACCGAGCAGGCGCGGACGCAGTTTCTCGACCTTGTTCGCGACCGCAGGAAAGCGGGCCAGCACGCGCTCACCGCGCCAGCGTCCAAGCAGGTACCAGCCCTGATCCACGAGTGCATTCACTGCCGCAGCGAAGAGCGTGATCCCCCACCATGAAGCGTGCCCCTGGTGCGCTGCGTAGCCCGCGAGCACGACGACCGTCTCGCCCTCGAACAGCCCCCCGAGCAGGACGGCCAGATAGATATGCGTTTGCAGCAGCAGGGCGAGATCAGGCATTCACTCTCGATTTCGGAAGTTCAGTACTACTCCGGGGCGGACTGCGCGACTGGTATGGTGGCGCAGGGTCGACTGCGATAAGCTCGGACACATTCAAACTGCCCCATGCGCATTCGCCGCGACACCGTTCAAACAGGCATTCTGCCCCCAATGTGGCGTCGCAGGTGAGCACCTCAGAAGGAAGATCCATGGAGCTCGACCCACGCCAGTTCGCCCCTGCTACCGAGCGCAATCGCCACCTCATCCTCCCCGTCCTGCAGCGCGTGCTGCCCGCCGCGGGCACGGTGCTGGAGATCGGCAGTGGTACCGGCGAACATGCGGTGTACTTTGCTCAAACACTGTCGCACCTGAACTGGCAGCCGAGCGACACGAATCCTGCGGCGCTGGCATCGATCAATGCATGGATCGAACATGCTGGCGCGAGCAACGTCGCCGCACCGCTTGCGCTCGACGTGCGCGCGCCGAAGTGGCCGCTCACCCGGGCCGACGCCCTGGTGTGCATCAATGTGATCCATTACTCGCCCTGGGAAAGCACGCCGGCCTTGCTCGCGGGCGCAGCACGAGTGCTGCCCGAAGGTGGCATCGTGTATCTGTACGGCCCCTACCGGCACAAGGGACGGCACACGGCACCGAGCAACGAAGAGTTCGATGCCTGGCTCAGGAGTCGCGACCCAGAATTCGGTGTGCGAGATATCGAAGCGGTGGAGGCTGAAGCAGCCGCTTGCGGGCTGCGCCTCGACGAAGTCATCGCCATGCCGGCGAATAACTTCAGTCTGATCCTGAAACGCAGCTGAGCACTGCATCCGGGGCGCAGCGGCAAGCCTGCCACCCCGGAGAAGTCATCAAGACATGAGGGCTCAGGCCTTGGGCATGCGGCCCATCAGGTAGAACTGCTCGTTGGGCGGCGTACCGGTGAGGTGCACCAGGCGGTTGCTCATGCTGAAGAACGCGGTGATCGCGCCGATGTCCCAGATGGCCTCGTCGTCAAAGCCGTGTTCGCGCAGCGCGTCCATGTCGGCGGCTTCGATTTCTCCGCCGCGGGTCGACAGCTTGACCGCGAAATCGAGCATCGCGCGCTGACGCGGCGTGATCTCGGCCTTGCGGTAGTTGGTCGCCAGCTGGTCGGCAACACGCGGGTTCTTGGCGCGAATACGCAACACCGCGCCGTGCGCGACGACACAGTACAGACACTCACTCACGCCCGAGGTGGCGACCACGATCATCTCGCGCTCGGCCTTTGACAGGCCGACATCCTTTTCCATCAACGCATCGTGATAGTCAAAAAAGGCGCGGAATTCGGCCGGGCGATGCGCAAGCATCAGAAACACATTGGGAATGAAGCCAGCCTTTTCCTGCACCGCCAGAATCCTGTTGCGGATGTCCTCGGGCAACTCGGTGAGTTCGGGAACAGGGAAGCGGCTGATGGAACGATCGGTCATGCGGGTCTCCTCACAAAAAGTGCCTGTAATTGTTATAGGCGACTGAAAAATCAGCTCACTGACGCTACGGTGGCCGCGCACACTGACGCGGCCACCGGCTCCGTAATTAACGCTTGATCAGCGATTCACATCGACCACGACGCGACCGCGGATCTTGCCATCGAGCAGATCGGAAGCCGCCGGGATGGCATCCGACAGCGCGATCTCGTGGGTGATGAGATCGAGCTTGCTGACATCGAGGTCACGCGCCAGACGGGCCCAGGCTTCGAGGCGATCGACACGCGGGCACATCACGCTGTCGACACCGGCAAGGGTGACGCCGCGCAGGATGAAGGGCGCCACCGTGGCGGGGAAGTCCATGCCCTGGGCGAGACCGCAGGCGGTGACCACACCGCGATAGCGGGTGCTGGCGCAGACGTTGGCCAGGGTGTGGCTGCCGACGGTATCCACCGCACCGGCCCAGCGCTCTTTTGCGAGCGGGCGGCCAGCTGCGGAGAACTGCGCGCGGTCGATGATCTCTGCCGCTCCGAGCGACTTCAGGTAATCCGCTTCCTGCGGACGCCCGGTGGAGGCCACCACGGTGTAGCCGAGCTTGGCCAGCAGGGCCACGGCCACGCTGCCCACGCCGCCATTGGCGCCGGTCACCAGGATTTCGCCCTTGTCCGGGGTCACGCCGTGGCGCTCAAGCGCCAGCACGCACAGCATCGCGGTATAGCCGGCGGTGCCGATGGCCATCGCCTGCTTCGGCGTAAATGCCGAGGGCAGCGGCACCAGCCACTCGCCCTTGAGCTTTGCCTTCTGTGCCAGGCCGCCCCAGTGCCCTTCACCCACGCCCCAGCCATTGAGCACGACCGCGTCGCCGACGGCGATGCCTTCATGGCTGCTCGACTCGACGGTGCCGACCAGGTCGATACCCGGTACCAGCGGAAACTTGCGCACGACCGGACCCTTGCCGGTGATCGCGAGACCGTCCTTGTAGTTCAGCGTGCTGTACTGGACGTTGACGGTCACATCGCCCTCGGGCAGCTGTGCCTCGTCGATGTCGCTCAGCGTGGCGCGATAACCGGCGTCGTCCTTCTCGATCAGAATGCCCTTGAACATGTATCTCTCCTCCTGTGGGTGTACTTATGCCCCGCGCGGCAAAGCCGCGAGGAAACCTTGGTAAAAACGATCCAGCGGATCGGCATTGCGCACGAGCTTGGCTCTGAGCACCGCACCTTCCCAGCCGATCCAGAAAAACTCGGCAAGCGCCGCCGCATCGGCATCGGGCGCGAGCTGCCCGCATCTCTTCGCTGCCTCGAAGCAGTGCGCGAGACGCTGCTGCCAGTCGCAAAACACTGCTTCGAGCTGGACCCGGTAGCTCTCGTTGA
Source organism: Parazoarcus sp. PS-13 R2A (assembly GCF_057621855.1). Classification (NCBI taxonomy): domain Bacteria; kingdom Pseudomonadati; phylum Pseudomonadota; class Betaproteobacteria; order Rhodocyclales; family Zoogloeaceae; genus Parazoarcus; species Parazoarcus sp. PS-13 R2A. Next base: position 171,493 of record NZ_JBYEXN010000004.1, on the reverse strand, counting down.
GCGCACCCAGCTCCTGCCCCAGGTTGCCGATCAGACAGCCGCGACGAAACTCGAAGCGCGACATGCCCGCCTTGGCGTCCGCCACGAAAGCGGACAGACGCTCAAGCGGCGGCGTGGCTTCGTCCAGCAGCCAGCGATCCAGCTTGCGTGCAAAGTAGTTCGCGTATTGCGCGATGACGGCCGCGCCGAACTCTTCCTTGCTGCTGAAGTAGTAATAGAACGAACCCTTCGGCACCCCGGCACGCTTCAGCACCAGATCGATACCGGTGCTGGCAAAGCCATGCTCGGTCAGGATCTCGGTGCCGGCGCGCATCAGGACCTCGCGGGTATGGTCGCGCGCGCCCTCTTGGCGTGGGGGGCGACCGCGTCGGCGAGCAGTGATCTCTTCAGTCATGAATTTATTATTAGACCGGTCAGTTAATAAATCAAGGAAAATATTCGGCCATCGCGTCGACGGCCGCAAACGGATCGGACTTCACGGGGCCCGGGAAAGGCTCAGCGACTGCCCCAAATGCGCTCCAGCTGGGCATCGCGGCCGCAGCCGCGACGGTAGTAGTTGTAGCGCAGCGGGTTCTTCTTGTAGTAATCCTGATGGTATTCCTCGGCTGGATAGAAGGCTGAGGCCGCGAGGATTTCGGTATGGATGCGCGACACCTTGCCGCTCTTGAGCAAGGCCTCCCGGCTGGCTTCAGCCACCGTGCGCTCGGCTTCGTTCTGCCAGTAAATGCCGGAACGGTACTGCGAGCCGACATCGCAGAACTGGCGATTTCTTGCGGTCGGGTCGATGGTGCGCCAGAAATACTCCACCAGTTGCGGATAGCTGACGCGGGCGGGGTCATAGACCACACGAACCGCCTCGGTATGTCCGGTATTGCCCGCACTGACCTGCTCGTAAGTCGGGTTGACCTCCTTGCCGGCGGTATAGCCCGACTCCGCCGAGACCACCCCGGGCAGCTTCTCGAAATCGGCCTCGGTGCACCAGAAACACCCGCCCGCGAAGATCGCCGTCGCGGTTGCTGCCGGGCTCGTCACAGCGCCGCCGTCGGCGGCAAACGTCATCGTCGCAGCAGCGCTGCCGATCAATACAGCCGTCAGCGCAAGGGCTGCCGTGTTCCGCTTCATCGATGTCACTCCTTGCATTGATTCGTGGGCCCGCATCCGGTGGCTACTTCGCGGGCGAAGGCCGTGCGCCCTGCCCCTTGCCGGATTCGAGTGCCGTTTCATCCAAGCCGGCAAGCGGTGCTTTCATGAGCGCATCGAACTCGGCCTGACCAAGATAATCGAGATCCCAGTGCGAGGTATGGGCGAGCTTCACCTCGTCCTGAATGATGCTGAACCTGTGCTGCTTCGCCGGCATGTCCATGGTGACGCTCTCTGTTGAGGTTACGGGAGTGCGACCGCCGGGACGGGCCCTTCGTTCCTTTCGCCCGGACGCTGTCGCCATTGTCGCGACCGGCGCATCAATCTGCCGCGGTTGGTGTCAGCGTTCACATCCCTCTGCGAACGTCCGCGCTACAGTCGAAGCATCAATCACCCACCTGCGATTGCGCCACGATGCGTACTGCCATCCACCTTCTGACTGCGAGCGTGCTGCTGTTGTGCACCATGCCCGGCTTTGCCGGCAGCAGCAGTGCGGGCGGCGATGCGCCTGCATGGACGGACGAGCCCCCGGTACTCGCCCGCATGCTTGAAGAAGGCTACCGCGCAGAGCGCAGCCGCCTGCCTCGACTGGCGGCCGAGCGCTATTGCACTGCTGCGCGCTACGGCAGCACCGAAGCACAGTTCCACCTCGGCCGCCTGCTGCTGCAGCACCGCGGCATGGACGAGCAGCGCGACAGTGCGACGAACCTGCTGGCGCTGGCCGCACGCCAGGGCCATGAGGCCGCGCAGGCCTTGCTTGCGAGCGGCAGGAACGTGACCGACGTCGGCACCGATCTGCCGGACTGCCTGTACTCGGACGAGACCGGTTCGCTCGCCGACAGCGGAGCAGCAGTGCCGCATGAAGTGGTGGAACGCTTCGTCGCCTCGCTGTCGGTCGAACGCCGCCGTCATGCGCGCCTGGTCCAGCGCCTGGCGCCGGGCTACGACGTCGATCCGCGGCTGGCACTGGCCATCGTGCGCACCGAATCCAACTTCAATGCCGACGCCCGCTCGCCCAGGAACGCGCAAGGCCTGATGCAGCTCATTCCCGATACGGCCGAGCGCTTCGGCGTGCGCAATATCATGGACCCGGAGCAGAACGTACGCGGCGGCTTGGCCTACCTGCGCTGGCTGCTGCAGCGTTTCGAGGGCGACGTGCTGATGACGGCGGCCGCGTACAACGCCGGCGAAGGGGCTGTAGAGCGCTATGGCGGCGTTCCGCCCTATGATGAAACCCAGGAATATGTGCGCCGCATCATGGCGTTCTATCGCGCATCGCAGCATGAGCAACCGGCGCTCCGCATCCTTGCATCGGCCCGTCCGCAGGACAGCTGAACGCAGGCACGCGCAGCACTTCATGCTCCCCGCTTAAGCGGGCGGGCGCCGGCTGCGACTTGCATTCCCTTGTTATGCGGAGGATATTTGCGTCCTCTCCAGTCACATCGACCACCATGCGCATGGATCCGCCCCTGGACAAAGCAGGTGAAGGCCTGTCGGCTCGGCACGCCGCCGCAGCCCGCTGGTTGCCGGCTGCAAACTTCATGCTGGCGGAAGGCATCGACAGCTGCCCGATTCCGATTTTCGTCCTCGATCGCAACCATGTCATTGCGCACTGGAACCGTGCCCTGGCGGCCCTGTCCGGTCTGCCCCCGGAGCGCCAGATCGGCACCTGCAACCAATGGGAAGCCTTCTATCCCAGCGCACGTCCGACGCTCGCCGACCTTGTGCTGGACGGCGCGCTCGAGGACAGGATCAACCAGTTCTATCACGAGAAATCCCGCCCCTCGCCACTGACACCGGGTGCCTTCGAGGCCGAGGACTTCTTCCCGGCCATCGGCGACGGCGGACGCTGGCTGTTCTTCACTGCGGCACCGCTGCACGACGAGGCGGGCGAAGTCGTCGGCGCGATCGAGACCCTGCAGGACGTCACCGAACAGAAGCGCGCCGAGCAGGCCTTGCGCGACAGCGAGGCACGCTACCGCCTGCTGAGCATCACCGACGGGCTCACCGGCCTGTACAACGCCCGTCACTTCTTCGCCCGCCTCGAAACGGAGTGCGAGCGGGCCAGCCGCTACCGTCAGCCGCTGTCGATGCTGCTGCTCGACGCCGACAACTTCAAGCAGCTGAATGACACCTACGGCCACCTGGAAGGCGACTGCGTGCTGCAGGCGCTGGCAAAAGTCATCACGGACAGTACCCGCAGCACCGACACCAACTTCCGTTACGGCGGTGAAGAGTTCGCCCTGCTGCTGCCGGGTACCGGGCTGGACGAGGCCGAACAACTCGCCCACCGCCTGTGCGCCGCCTTTGCCGGCACGGCCGTGGTGCTGTCTTCCGGCATCGTGATCCGGTGCACGATCAGCATTGGCGTGTCGCAGTTTCGGCCGGGCGAGAAACCCGCCGCTTTCATGCACCGTGCGGACCAGGGCATCTATGAAGCCAAGGGCCGGGGGCGCAACTGCGTTGTTGCCACCGATGCAGATACGCCGGGCTGAGACAGGGCACGCGAAAGGCTGCGCACATTCTTGCATGTCCGGTGCTATGGCCTCACTGAGGCATGGGTGATAAAATGCGGCCTGTTTTTAGGGTTTTTGCCCTGATGCCTGTCAAGGCACGGCTTTTCGTGCAAGTTTTTTGGCAGGCAGGCGGTCTGAAATGCTGCCTGGGGCCCAAACACGCTTTCAGCGGAACCGCTTCTGAGGCGGTTTTTTTGTGAGCGGATAACCGTTTCCAACTTTTTGCTTTGCCTCGCGCCAGTCAAAGGATCCAGCATGTCGGTACATCGCGCCCAGAACGCCGCCCAGCGGCCCTCCCGCCTCGCCCTGCCGGTAATCGCCGTCGCTGCAGCCATGCTGCTCACAGGCTGTGGCCAGCAGAACACGGTTGATCCGGAACTCACCGCGACGCTTATCCAGCCTGTCGCCAAACTCGAGGTCAAGGTCTCCAAGGTTGCCCCGGGCAGCCGCACCGGCGAACAGATCTACAAGGCCGTCTGCGCCAGCTGCCACGACTCCGGCGCACTGAACTCCCCCAAGACCGGTGATGCCGGTGCCTGGGCGTCCCGCATCGCGCTGGGCTTCGACGGCCTGACCAGCTCGGCCATTGCCGGCAAGAACAGCATGCCCGCACGCGGCGGCGCAAGCGACCTGACCGACACCGAAGTGAAGCGCGCAGTCGCCTTCCTGGTGAACAAGGCAGGTGCGAACTTCACCGAGCCGCCGGTCGAGCAGTAATCGGGGCCCGGTCCCGGAAAACAGAAGGGCAGCCGCTGGCTGCCCTTTTTTACGTCCGCCTGCCGGCCCCGACCGGCCCGGCGCAGCGTCAGGCGCCGGGCTTGCTGCGCGCTTCGAGCATGGCCATCAGATTGGCTGCTCGCGCGCGCCCTTCCTCGTTCGACACCGGGCCGCTCTTCTTGCGGTCGTTGATACGGATGTCGCCCCCCATCTCGGCGATGAAACGCGAAGGCTCGCACACGCGCACCTCCTTGCCCGCCTTGCGCCGTTCGCACCAGGTGATATTGAGGCTGCGCTGCGCACGGGTGATGCCGACGTACATCAGGCGCCGCTCTTCCTCGACCTTGTCCTCGTCGATGCTGCTCTGGTGCGGCAGGAAACCTTCTTCGACGCCGATCAGGAAGACATGGGGGAACTCCAGCCCCTTGGACGCGTGCAGGGTGGCGAGCTGCACGCCGTCAAAGTCGGGATCTTCCTTGTCCAGCATCGAGATCAGCGCGATGGTCTGGGTCAGCTCGATCAGGTTCTTGCCGTCCTCCGCGCCCTTGCGCCCGAGCCAGTCGACGAAATCGCGCACGTTGCTCCATTTGGTCTCGGCCTCGCGCGTCGTGCAGTGCTCGAACAGCCAGGCCTCGTAGCGGATCGCGGTGAGGAGATCCTCGAGCAGCTGCGCCGCCGGCTCACGCGTGGCGCGGTACTGCATGCGATTGATGAAGCCGGCGAACTGCTGCACGCCTTCGAGCTGCTTCGGATTCAGGTGCTGCGCCGCGCCCTCCTCGAACACCGCGGCGAACAGGCTGATGTGACGGTGCCCGGCATAGTTGCCCAGCGCTTCGATCGTTGCCGCGCCGACGCCCCGCCTGGGCACGGTGATGGCGCGAATGAAGGCAAGATCGTCGTCCTCGTTCATCAGCAGACGCAGGTAGGAGATCAGGTCGCGGATCTCGGGCTTGTCGAAAAAGCTCTGCCCGCCTGAAATCACGTAGGGGATGTGCTGGTTGCGCAACTGCTGCTCGATGATCCGCGCCTGATGATTGCCGCGGTACAGGATCGCGTAGTCCTTGAAGCGGGTACGGTTCTCGAACTTGTGCGCGGTGATCTTCATCGCCACGGTTTCGGCTTCACGATCGGGGTCGGGGCAGTTGGTGACCACGATCTGCTCGCCAATGCCGTGCTCGGACCACAGCCGCTTCTCGAACAGCTTTTCGTTGTTGGCGATCACCGTGTTGGCCGCTTCGAGAATGCGGCGCGACGAGCGGTAGTTCTGCTCGAGCTTGATCACCTTCAGCTTCGGGTAATCGACCTGCAGCAAGCGCAGGTTCTCGACGTCGGCGCCGCGCCACGCATAAATGGCCTGATCGTCGTCGCCCACCGCGGTGAATGCGCCACGCACGCCCGAGAGCAGGCGCAGCAGGCGGTACTGCGCACGGTTGGTGTCCTGGTACTCGTCCACCAGCAGGTAGCGCAGCCGGTTCTGCCAGCGCTCGCGCACCTCGGGGTTTTCGTCGAACAGCCTCACCGGCAGCGAAATCAGGTCGTCGAAATCGACCGCCTGGTAGGCACGCAGCGTGCGCTCGTACTCCTTGTACAGCAGCGCCGCGGTGGAGGCGATCTCGTTGTCGGCCAGTTGCGCAGCCTCCTCCGGCGTGATCATCGCGTTCTTCCACGACGAGATCTGCCACTGCATCTGCTTGGCAATGCCCTTGTCGTTGTCGCCAGACACGTCGGAGACGATCTGTACCGTGTCCGAAGAATCGAGAATGGAAAACTGCGGCTTGAGCCCGCAATGCACCGCTTCCTGTCGGATGATCCGCACGCCGAGCGCATGAAAGGTACACACCGTGAGACCGCCCGGCACGCGGCCGCCCATCAGGTGGGCGACACGCTCCTGCATCTCCCTGGCCGCCTTGTTGGTAAAGGTGATCGCAGCGATGTTCTTTGCGCTGATCCCGCACTCGTTGATCAGGTGCGCGATCTTCTGCGTGATGACCCGCGTCTTGCCACTGCCCGCACCGGCGAGCACGAGACAGGGACCGTCCAGATAGTGGATGGCTTCACGTTGGGGAGCGTTGAGGAGGGCTGACATCTGAAGGGGACCGGAAAAGCAATGCCGCCCGGACAGGCGGCATTGCGGAAGTGTACCCCAAGCCTTGCTCGCGCGCTGCCGGCGCGATCAGGCAGGCGGCTCAGAGTGCGCCGAAGATCTTCTTCGCCAGACCGCCAACCGCACCGACCGGGTCCTTGCGGATCGCACGCTCTTCCTCGGCGATCATCAGGTACAGGCCGTCGAGCGCCTTGCGCGTCACATAGTTCTCGATCTGGGCATCCTCACCCTTCACCAGACCGATACCGGCCGCCTGACCCGCCAGCTTGTTGTACTGACCGGACAGCTCGAGCTTGTCGGTGCTCTTCTTGACCGCCGGCAGGAACAGTTTGGTGAGCTGGTCCTGGGTCTTCTCGCGGAAGTAGCTGGTCACCGAATCGTCGCCCCCCGTCAGGATGTTCTTGGCGTCGGTGACGCTCATCTGCTTCACCGCGTTGGCCAGCAGCGTCTTTGCCTCGGGCACGGCGGCTTCGGCTGCGCGGTTCATCGTGGTCACGAGTTCGTCGAGGTCCTTGCCGCGCCCGGTCATGCGAATCAGCGGCTCGGCCTGGGCCAGCCCGTCGGGCAAGGGAATCTTCACCTTGTCGTTATTGAGAAAGCCGCCGTTACGTCCAAGCAGCTCGACTGCGCGGCTGGCGCCCTGACTCAGGGCCTCTTTAAGGCCACCCGAGGCCTCACTGTCGGTAAACGCGGCCAGTCCGCCGGCCGCCCACACCGGTGCGCTGATGACAAGAAAGGCGAAAACTCTCAGAATGGAACGCATGGCATCCTCCACAAGATCAAGCGATTAGTATGCAGCAGCGGGACGTCGATGCAATTGCGGTTTTCATCCCCGATACGAGGCCCACTGGGCTGACGCCTCCCGACAGCCCGATGTCTCCCGGCACACCGACCGGCTTCGACACCCCACCCGCCGTAACCGCATGAGGCCGCATCTTTCGCGTGCCGTCATTGATAATTCTGTGCATGCGGGCAAACCAATCGGCCCGGACGCTATCCAACAGGCTGAATCACGCCCATACCAAGCGGACAACATGCTGAAAAAAACCCTTCCGTTGATCATCGCTTTCATCGCCGTCACTGCTGCCCACGCCCAGGAGCGTCGCAACGTGGGCGGCTGCGACATCCGGCGCGGCACCTTGTGCACCAGCCTGAACCTGAACGGCGCGGACCTGGCCGGCGTCAATCTGATGAACTCTCAGTTCACCCGCAGCAGTCTCGCCGGCGCCAACCTGCGCGGTGCCGAGCTGGGCGAAGCCAACTTTTCCTACACCGATCTGCGCGGCACGGATCTGCGCGAGGCGTCGATGTCGCGCATCAACCTCAAAGGGGCGCGGCTGAATGAGGCCAGGCTTGCCGGCGCGGACTTGCATGGCGCAACGTTTCAGAATGCAGACCTGAGCGCCGCCGATCTGTCCGACACCATCCTTACCGGGGCGGACTTCACCAACGCCCGCCTGGGCGGCGCACAGTTGAAGAATGCGGACATGCAGCGCGCCAACCTGCGCGCGGCGAACCTGAAAGGCGCCTCGCTTGTCGGCGCCAACCTTCAGGGCGTGAATTTCAACCGGGCATCGCTCGTCGACGCCGATCTGACCGGCGCCAAACTTGGCGGCGCGATCTTTCTCGGCACGCAAACCGAGGGCTGCATCGGCTGCCCCGACTGAGGGCGGGCAGTGCAAGGGAAAACGCTGAGCCTTGCCCGGCGCTTTCCCTGAACACGCCTCAGGCGACGCCGGCGCCGTGCGCCTGCTGATCGGCCCAGTAGCTCGAACGCACCATCGGTCCGCAGGCTGCGTTGCGGAAACCCATCTTCAGTGCTTCGGTTTCGAACATCTTGAACGTGTCAGGATGGACGTAGCGCAGCACCGGCAGGTGACCGCCCGAAGGCTGCAGGTACTGACCGATGGTCAGCATGTCGACGTTGTGCGCACGAAGGTCGCGCAGCACTTCGAGGATTTCGTCGTCGGTTTCACCCAGGCCGACCATCAGGCCGGACTTGGTCAGCACTTCGGGATGACGTGCCTTGAACTGCTTGAGCAGCTCGAGCGAGTAGGCATAGTCGGAGCCGGGACGGGCCTGCTTGTACAGACGCGGCACGGTCTCGAGGTTGTGGTTCATGACGTCGGGCGGCGCCTGGTCGAAGATGTCGAGCGCGATGTCCATGCGCCCGCGGAAGTCGGGCACCAGCACCTCGATGGTGGTCTTGGGCGACGCCTTGCGGGTTTCGGTGATGCACTCGACGAAGTGCTGCGCACCGCCATCACGCAGATCGTCACGGTCGACCGAGGTGATCACCACGTAGTTGAGGCGCATCGCGGCAATCGTCTTGGCCAGATCGACCGGCTCGTTGACGTTCAGCGGGTCCGGACGGCCATGACCGACGTCGCAGAACGGACAGCGGCGGGTGCAGATGTCGCCCATGATCATGAAGGTGGCCGTGCCCTTGCCGAAACACTCATGAATGTTGGGGCAGGAGGCTTCCTCGCACACGGTGTGCAGCTTGTGCTCGCGCAGCGTGTCCTTGATCTCGTTGAAGCGCTCGGCCTCGACGCCGGCACCAAGCTTGATGCGGATCCACTCGGGCTTCTTCAGGCGCTCGGCGGGCACGATCTTGATCGGGATTCGGGCCGTCTTGTCGGCGCCACGCTGCTTGCGAACGGGGGTTTCCATGGTCTCTGTCTCTATTGTTGGGAATTCATCAAGCGCATTGTGCCCATCAGGGCGCCGCACTCATAGCGGGCGCATCCGCAACCGGGCTCACGGGCGGCGGAAGCAGGCGGTCGAGATGGCCGAGCAGGCGCTCACCCGCACCCGCAACGGTTTCGGTCACGCCGAAATCGCGCAGCTGCACGGTCTTGAGCCCTTCGTAACCACAGGGATTGATCCAGCTGAAGGGCGTGAGATCCATGTCGACGTTGAGGCTCAGGCCATGATAACTGCAGCCGTTGCGCACGCGCAGACCAAGTGCAGCCACCTTGGCACCGTCGATATACACACCCGGCGCACCATCCTTGCGCACGGCATTCAGACCGTATTCGGCCAGGGTATCGATGATCGCCTGCTCCATCAGTGACACCAGCTCGCGCACCTTGAGCCGGCGCCGGTGCAGGTCGAGCAGCAGATAGACCACCAGCTGGCCGGGCCCGTGATAGGTGATCTGACCGCCGCGGTCGATCTTGACCAGCGGAATGCCGGCGTCGTTGCGCAGCAGATGCTCGGGAAGCCCGGCCTGCCCGAGGGTGTAGACCGGAGGATGCTCAAGCAGCCAGATTTCGTCCGGCGTGCCTTCATTGCGCCCGGCTGTGAACACCCGCATCGCCTCGAGTGCCGGTTCGTACTCGACAAGACCGAGGCGCTTGATGATCACAGCACCACCTTGACCATCGGGTGCGCCGTGAGCTCGCGATACATCGAATCGACCTGCAACTGCGATACCGCACGGAAGGTGCAGGTGATCGCAAGGTAGTTGCCCTTGCTCGAGGGCCGCATCTCCACGGTCGCCACATCGAAATCCGGCGCATGGGTCAGCACGACCTCGGTCACCGCCTGGGCGAAACCATCCACCCGCGCGCCCATGATCTTGATGGGAAAGTCACAGGGAAACTCGAGCAGCGTCTGTCGGGTTTCTTGCTTGTTCTGATCATCCACTACGCATCACCGTATTCTTGAAGTCCTGATACCACGCATACATCTGCTGCCCCAGCGGGCCCGGACGGCCATTGCCGACCGCTTTGTCATCGAGCCGGGTAATCGGCAGCACTTCCTTGGTCGACGAGGTCATCCACAGCTCATCTGCATGGCGCACCTCGTCTTCGAGAATTTCACGTACCTCATGCTTCAAGCCGTGGCTGACGGCGAGCTCGAGCACCACATCGTAGGTGATGCCGGGCAGCATCAGGTGGCTCTTGGGCGGCGTCAGCACCACGCCGTCCTTGACCATGAAAATGTTCGACGACGACCCTTCGGTCAGGAAACCGTCGCGAAACAGTACGGTTTCGACGCACCCCTGATCGATCGCATGCTGACGAAGCAGACAGTTTGCGAGCAGGGCCACGGTCTTGAGGTCACAGCGCAGCCAGCGGAAATCCGCTGCGCTGACGCAGGCCACGCCTTCTTCGCGCTGATAGTCCGGCGGCGTGATCAGCTGTTCGCTCATCAGGAACACCGTCGGCCGCACCACCTTGGGAAACGCATGATTGCGCTTGTCGTCCGCACCGCGGGAGACCTGCAGATAGACCGACTGGTCCTCCCAGACGTTACGGTCGATCACCTCACGAATGATTGCGGCCCACTCGTCAGGACGATGCGGATTCGGCAGCCGGATGGAAGCCAGCGTGCTCTCGAGACGGGCGACATGCTCCTCCAGCCGGAAGGGATGGCGCGAATACACCGGGATGACTTCGTAGGCACCGTCACCGAAGAGAAATCCGCGGTCCATCGGCGACACCTGCGCTTCGTCGAGTGGCTGATAACGTCCGTTCAGATAACACAGGCTCACAACATCCTCCACTACTCCCCGGTCGCTCAGAGGCTCTTGATCCACAGCACCAGCGCGTCCCAGAAGCGGCCAAAGAACCCGGCCACCGACACGTCCTGCAGCGCCACAACAGGATATTCCCCCAGCACCTTGCCGTCGACACTGAGCTTGAGGGTGCCGATTTCCTGGCCCTTCTGCAGCGGCGCGAGCACTGGCTGCATGCTCTCGAGCGTGGCTTCGACCTTGTCAGCCTGACCCTTGGGCAGCGACAGCACGAAATCGCTGGTGAAGCCGGCCGCCACTTCGTTCTCCTGGCCTTTCCACACGCGGAACTGCGACAGCGCCTGATCGGCGGAATACAGCTTGACCGTGTCGAAGAACTGGAAGCCGAAGTTGAGCAGCTTGAGCGACTCCTGCGCACGCACGGTATCGGACGACGCGCCCAGCACCACCGAGATCAGGCGACGCGGGCCGCGCAAGGCGGTCGACACCAGGCAGTAGCCGGCTGCGCTGGTGTGGCCGGTCTTCATGCCGTCGACCGTGCCGTCCATCCACAGCAGGCGGTTGCGGTTGGGCTGCTTGATGTTGTTGTAGGTGTACTCCTTCATCGAGTACAGCTCGAAGTACTCCGGGAAGTCGCGAATGATCGCCGACGCCAGCAGCGCGAGGTCGTTCGCGGTGGTGTACAGCGCGGGATCGGGCAGGCCGGTGGAGTTGGTGAAGTTGGTGTTCGTCATGCCGAGGCGCTTGGCTTCGCGATTCATCAGCGCAGCAAACGCCTCTTCACTGCCGGCGATGAGTTCGGACAGGGCCACGCAGGCGTCGTTACCGGACTGCACGATCACGCCACGAATCAGCTCCTGCACAGTCACCGGCTTGTTGGGCTCGATGAACATCCGCGAGCCTTCCTGGCGCCACGCCTTCTCCGACACGTTCACCGGCTGCTCCGGCGTGATGCTGCCCGACTTGAGCGCGGAGAAGGTGAGGTAGGCGGTCATCAGCTTGGTCAGCGATGCCGGCTCGATACGCATGTCGGGATCATTGGCGGCGAGCACCTGACCGGTGCTGTGGTCCACCAGTACCCAAGCATTGGCCGCCAGCGCTGGCGCAGGAATGGTCTGGGCGGCTGCCACAAGGGAAAACAGCGAAAACAGGAAAGCAACTAAAAAACGCATCGGAAATGACCAGGTAATTGGAAGGACGGGCGACCCGAAATTATAGGACGCTGCCGGAGAGCTGACCAAAACGGACAGTTTTTGTTTCAAGCTCGGCAAAAAATCAGCGCACGACGACGAAAGGCTGCATTTTCAATGCCGCTGCGATGCGGTCGGCTGCCGAGCGGGCCTCGTCAACCGAGGCGTAAGGCCCGGCATGGAGACGGAAGCGGCTCCCGTCGGCAAACAGCTCGAGGCGATCGGCAAATGCGCTCATCTGCGCCTCGATGGTGGCACGAAAACCCTCGGCGTTGTCGAAGGAGGAGAACGCGCCCAGTTGCAGAAACACCCCGCTACCGGCGGCAGACAGCTGTTGCACCGGCTCATGCGGTCGCGGCGCCACGACCGCAGGCGTTGCCACCGGCTGCGGCGGCTCGCGGTTGGTCATTGGCGGCACCGGATCGGCACTGGCCACCATCGGCAGCTCGTCGGGAAGAATCTGTTCGACCTCGACTTCGGTACTGCCCTGATTGATGTAACCGAGCTTGTAGGCCGCCGTATAGGACAGATCCATCAGGCGGTCCTTGTGAAACGGGCCGCGATCGTTGATGCGCACCACGACCGAATTGCCGGTTGCCAGGCTGGTGACGCGCGCATAGCTCGGAATCGGCAGCGTCGGATGCGCAGCGGTCATCGCATACATGTCGTAAGGCTCGCCGCTTGAGGTGGGCTTGCCGTGGAAGCGACGCCCGTACCAGCTTGCCCGCCCGCGCTCGCGATAGGGCGCAAGTGCGGTCAGCGGGACGTAATCCTGGCCAAACACGTTATACGGCCGGTTGGCAAAACGATGCAGCGGTTCGAGCCGCGGCGACGCATCGGGCACCGCCTCGAGGTTCGACGGCGGGTTGTCATGCGGGCCGTCGTCCTTGTAGTAGCCACCGCCGCGACGCCCGGACTTTGCGGACGACGCGGTCTGTCCGGCGTCGGGCGTCTGCGCCTGCGAGCCGGGCGTGCGCACCGGCGTCTGCCCGCAGGCGGACAGCAGAAGGGTCGCCGCCGCCAGCAGCGCCGCAGTGTAATGGCCCCGGCAGGACATGGTCTCGCGCGCTGCCGCGCACGCAAATCGCATGTTGAGGATCATCGGTTCAGCCTTCAAGTCTTGTTCACAAGCCTGCTGCGGTGAACGCTCATCAGGATACCTACACCCAGACTCAGGGTCACCAGCGCAGTTCCCCCGTAGCTGATGAATGGCAATGGCACGCCCACCACCGGCAGGATGCCGCTCACCATACCCATGTTTACGAAGGCGTAGGTGAAGAAGATCATGGTCACCGCCCCGGCGAGCAGGCGCGTTCCCAGCGTTGGCGCACGTGCCGCGATCAGGAAACCGCGCGCAAACAGCGCCAGATAGATCACCAGCAGCACGAGCGCACCGATCAGGCCAAACTCTTCGGCAAGCACTGCAAAAATGAAGTCGGTATGGCGCTCGGGCAGGAAGGACAGATGGGTCTGGGTGCCATCCATCCAGCCCTTGCCCATGAGCCCACCGGAACCGATGGCGATGGTGGACTGGATGATGTGAAAACCCTTGCCGAGCGGGTCCTGGGTTGGGTCGAGCAGGGTGCACACACGGTGCTTCTGGTAATCGCGCATCCCCACCCACTCGACACCGGGCTGACACAGGGTGTCGCCAAAGGCCACGATGGAGCCGATGCCGACGATGCCCACCACGGCAACCGGCACGATCAGCTTCCACGTCAGTCCGGCAAAGAAGATCACGTAGAAGCCGGCCGCCGCCACCAGCAGGCTGGTACCGAGGTCGGGCTGCTTGACGATGAGCCCGACCGGAACCGCCAGCAACAGGCCGGCGAAGATGAATTCACGCCAGCCGATGCGGCCCTCGCGCTGCTGGAAGAACCAGGCCAGCATCAGCGGCATCGCGATCTTCATCAGCTCGGAGGGCTGGATGCGGGTGACCCCGATATCGAGCCAGCGCTGGGCGCCTTTCGACACCTCGCCGAACAGGGCCACGCCGACCAGCAACACCACGCCCGCCAGATAAAGCGGCAGGGCGAGCGACAGCAGGCGCTGGCTCGGCAGCCAGGCCGCAAACCACATCACGCCGACCGCCACCGCCATGTGCGTCATCTGCGAATCGAGGCGCTCGGGCGAGGCGCTCGACATCAGCACGAAGGCGTAGCCGAAGAGCGCCGCGAGAATCAGCATCAGCACCGGATCGATCGGGCGCAGAAAGGCCTGCAGCAGTCGCAGGGGGTGGAAGCGGTTATCGCTCAATCTGCATTCTCCACCGCATCGACATCCTCCGGCGCCGGCTGGTTGGGGCGCTTGCCCAGCAGGTGATAGTCGATCACCTGACGTGCGATCGGTGCCGCCGACTGCGAACCGAAGCCACCGTTCTCGACCAGCACCGCCAGGGCGATCTTCGGCTTGTCGGCAGGCGCGTAGGCGATGAACCAGGAGTGATCGCGCAGGCGCTCGCGGACCCGCCCCTCGACGTACTTCGACCCCTTGAGCGAGTACACCTGTGCAGTGCCGGTCTTGCCGCCCGATTCATAGGGCGCGCCAGCGAAGGCACGCGAGCCGGTGCCAACCTTGTTGACCTCGACCATGGCGCGCCTGACGGCCGCAACATGCTCGGGCTTGAGCGCGATCTCCCGCACCGGCTCGGGCTCCACCACCCGCTTCTCTCCGGTGCGACTGTCGATGACATGGCGCACGAGATGTGGCCGGAACACCTTGCCGCCATTCACCAGCGCCGCCGTCGCATTGGCCATCTGCAGTGGCGTGTAGGCGTTATAGCCCTGCCCGATGCCGACCGAAATCGTGTCGCCACCATACCAGCGCTGCTGCTCCGGCTTGCGGAAGCGCTTGCGCTTCCACGCCGGCGACGGCAATACGCCTTCGGCCTCGCCGGGCAAGTCGAGCTCCGTTCTCGAGCCGAGTCCGAGCTGGGACATGAAGTTCGCAATGCCCTCGATGCCGAGGTCGTTGGCCAGCTGATAGTAATAGGTGTTGCACGACACCACGATCGACTTGTGCAGATCCACCGTGCCGTGCCCGCCAATCTTGTCGTCCATGAAGCGGTGACCGGCAAAGTTGAAATAGCCCGGGTCCGCAATCGCCTGGGAGGGCGTGCGCTTGCCTGTCGTCAGGCCGGCCAGCGCCATGAAGGGCTTGAACGTGGAGCCAGGCGGATAGGCGCTGTAAATGGCACGGTTGAGCAGCGGATGGTCGGGCGAATCGTTGAGGCCCTTCCAGTCCTGGGTGGAAATGCCGTCCACGAACAGGTTGGGGTCGAAGCTGGGCGCCGACACCAGGGCCAGTACGCCGCCGGTGCTGGGGTCGATCGCGACCAGCGCGCCGCGGCGGTCACCGAACGCCGTCTCGGCGATCTTCTGCAGCTCCATGTCGAGATTGAGCTCAAGGTCGCTCCCGGTCACCGCCGGCGTACTCGATAGCCGTCGCACCGCCCGCCCGCCGGCATTGACCTCGACCTGCTCGAAACCGGTCGTGCCGTGCAGTTCGGCCTCGTAGGACAGCTCCAGACCGCTCTTGCCGATGTGGTCCGACCCGCGGTAGTTGGCCGCGTCGTCGCGCTCTTCGATACGCTCCAGGTCGCGCTGATTGATACGCCCGATGTAACCGACGACATGCGATGCGCTGGCGCCGAGCGGATAGTCGCGGAACAGCCGGGCCTGCACGTCCACGCCGGGGAAGCGGTAGCGCTGGGCGACGAAACGGGCGACCTCCTCGTCACTGAGGCGATTGCGGATCGGCACGCTCTCGAAGCTGCGGCTTTCTTCCAGCAGCTTGCGAAAGCGCCGGCGATCGCGCGCATCGATGGGAACGACCTGATTGAGCGCCTCGATGGTCTCTTCCAGGCCATTGGTACGTGCCGGCGTGATCTCGAGCGTATAGGCGGCATAGTTGCGCGCCAGCACGACGCCGTTGCGGTCGACGATGGTGCCGCGGTTGGGCACGATCGGCAGCAGCGCGATGCGATTGTCCTCGGCACGGGTATGAAAGTAGTCGAACTTCTGCACCTGCAGGTAGTAGAAGCGCGACGCAAGCAGCAGGAAGCACACCAGCGCGAACACCCCCGCCACCAGCACGCGCCAGCGAAAGCGTGATGAATCCTGCTCGGGAGCATGAAACGAAATCATGTCACCGGGCATCAGATGGGCCGGTTGTCGTCACGGTCGGCGGGCTGGTACTGCGGCAGCAGGAGCAGATACATCAGCGGCCACCACAGCAATACGCCGGTGAAGCTCGACAGAAAATACGACCACCCCGGAAACTCCGCACCGGCAATCAGGCGCACCGCCACCATCAGGGCCTGCGTGAGCAGCAGCATCGGCAGCACATGCAGCGCCTGCTGCAGCGCCGAAAACCACATCAGCCGGCGCGCCAGGCCATTGGCGAGGTAGGCGAGCACCACATAGGCCAGGGCATGCTGCCCCATTGCCGCGCCCTGCCCGATATCGACCAGCAAGCCGAAGAAGAAACCCGCGCCCATGCCGATGCGCAGCGGCTCGCGGATACACCAGAAGGCCAGCACCAGCGCGACCCAGTCCGGCACGCCGGGAAGGCGCCCGGTGGGCACATAGACCAGGCCGAGCGCAACCAGCAGGCTGAAATGGATGAACCACAGCCGGACCGGCAACAGGATGCGACTGGAACGATTGGTCGGTTGCATGTCAGGGCGCCGTCACGGGCTGAGCGGGTGGCACGGCGTCGCTCTCGACCGGCCGCGGCGGCGGCAGCACCTGACGCCCGAGCACCAGCACCTGGGCACTGCGTTCGACGCCGGCCAGCGGGCGGCACATGATGCGGGCAAAGGCATCGGATTCGCGGTCAACCGACTCGACCTCGGCCACCGGCAGGCCGGGCACGAAAACGCCGTCCAGCCCCGAGGTCACCAGCGTGTCGCCGGCCTGAATGTCGGCGGTGGCAATCACGAACCTCACTTCGAGCCGTCCCTGCCCGATGCCGAACAGCACCCCGCGCAAGCCATTGCGCAGGACCTGCACCGGAATCGCCTGGTTGCGGTCGGTCAGCAAGGTGACTTCGGACTGGATCGGATACACACGGGTCACCTGACCGAGCACGCCGGCAGCGTCCACGACGGCAAGGCCGGCCTCGACCCCTTGCTGCGCGCCACGGTCGAGAATGACCTTGCGCGCAAACGGGTCCGGTGCGTCGTACAGGATGTCGGCGGCGATGCTGCGCACGCCCACGCGCTGGGACATCTCGAGCAAGCCGCGCAACTGGGCGTTTTCGCGCTCAAGCAGTTCGAAGCGCAGCAGACGCTCACCGCTGCCAAGCTGCTTGCGCCTCAGCTCGGCATTTTCGAGCTGCACACGCACCAGGGTCGCAAAATACACCGAGGCGTTGCGCACGAAGTCGGCCGGCGTAGCCGCGGCCATCTGCAAGGGGTAGGTTGCGACGGACAGCCCCTGCCGCAGCACTTCGAGATAACGAAAGCGCAGATCGGCCACCAGGATCATCAGGCACAGCGAGACGAACAGCAGCAGGCGAACCAGCGGTGCCGGTCCACGATTGAAGATAGGGGGCGGTTGATGGCCGGCGAAGGTCATCCGGAACGTCCTGGTTCAGCAAGGGCCCGGCGACAGCATCGCCGGGCCCTGCAGGTCAATCCGAGGTGAAGATGGAGCCAAGCTTGTCCATCTTGTCCAGCGCCATGCCGCATCCGCGCGCGACGCAGGTCAAGGGTTCTTCGGCGACAATGACGGGCAGGCCGGTCTCTTCCATCAGCAGGCGGTCGAGATCGCGCAACAGGGCGCCACCACCGGTGAGCACCATGCCGCGGTCGGCGATGTCTGCGCCCAGTTCAGGCGGAGTCTGCTCGAGCGCAATCTTGACCGCCGAGACGATCTGATTGAGCGGCTCGGTCAGCGCCTCGAGAATTTCGTTCGACGAGATCGTGAAGCTGCGCGGAATGCCCTCGGCCAGGTTGCGGCCCTTGACTTCCATCTCACGCACCTCGGAGCCGGGGAAGGCCGAGCCGATCTCTTTCTTGATGTTCTCGGCAGTGGTGTCGCCGATCAGCATGCCGTAGTTGCGACGGATGTAGTTGACGATCGAATCGTCGAACTTGTCGCCGCCGACGCGGACGCTGCCCGCATACACCATGCCGCCAAGCGAGATCACGCCGACTTCGGTCGTGCCGCCACCGATGTCGACCACCATCGAGCCAAGCGCATCCGACACCGGCAGGCCGGCGCCGATCGCGGCAGCCATCGGCTCCTCGATCAGGTACACCTGCGAGGCACCCGCTGCCAGCGCCGCGTCGCGGATGGCGCGGCGTTCGACCTGGGTCGAGCCGCAGGGCACGCAGACGATGATGCGCGGACTGGGCGAAAGCAGGCGCGAATCGTGAACCTTCTTGATGAACTGCTTGATCATCTGCTCGGTGACGACGAAATCGGCGATCACGCCGTCTTTCATCGGCCGGATCGCCGTGATGTTGCCCGGCGTCTTGCCGAGCATCTGTTTGGCCGCAGAGCCCACTGCCTGAATGGTGCGCTTGGCATTGGGGCCGCCTTCGGTGCGGATGGCCACAACCGAGGGTTCGTCGAGCACGATGCCTTTGCCACGCACGTAAATCAGCGTGTTGGCGGTGCCGAGGTCGATCGCTAGATCGCTTGAAAAATAGGAACGCAGAAAACCGAACATTGGGGATTCCGAAACCGGTGAGAAGATGCGCCGCAGGGGGCCGGCCCTGAGCAGGGCCAAAGGCGATTATGATAACCTACAAACCTTTGTGGATTCAGCAGGTTTTGTTACTTCATGTCGCTTACCAATGAACAGGTCGGGCGCATCGCCCGTCTAGCCCGTCTTGCGATTTCCGAAACCGAGATCGATGCCACCCGCACGAAGCTCGATGGCATTTTCGGCCTGATCGAGCAGATGCAGGCCGTTGACACCACCGGCATCGAGCCCATGAGCCATCCGCAGGAACTCGCCACCCGACTGCGCGACGACGCCGTGACCGAATCCGATCGCCGCGCCGCCTTCCAGGCCGTCGCTCCGCAGACCGAGGCCGGGCTCTACCTGGTGCCCAAAGTCATCGAATGAACCTTCACGGGGCGCCCGCGACGCATCACGTGCGTGCAGGGTGCATCCCGTGGCCATCCTATCAGCAAGCAGCCACGACATGATCAATGCGTCACTCTCCGCCCTGCGCAGCGCGCTGGACGACAAGCAGATTTCCAGCGTCGAGCTCGCCGGGCTCTTCCTCGACCGCATCGAGGCCCGCAACCCGACGCTGAACGCCTTCATCACCATCGACGGTGAGGGTGCGCTGGCCGCCGCCAGTGCCGCCGACGCGCGCATCGCCCGCGGCGAGGCCGGCCCCCTGACAGGCATCCCGCTCGCCCACAAGGACGTGTTCTGCACCGAAGGCGTGCTCACGACCTGCGGCTCGAAGATGCTCTCAAACTTCGTCAGCCCCTACGACGCGCACGTCGTGTCGCTGCTGAAGAACGCCGGCGCCGTCAGCCTGGGCAAGACCAACATGGACGAGTTCGCAATGGGCTCCTCCAACGAAAACTCGCATTTCGGCCCGGCGCGCAACCCGTGGAACCCCGGCCATGTGCCCGGCGGCTCGTCCGGTGGCTCGGCCGCAGCGGTTGCAGCGCGCCTGGTGCCGATCGCGACCGGTACCGACACCGGTGGCTCGGTGCGCCAGCCGGCCGCGTTCACCGGCGTCACCGGCATCAAGCCGACTTACGGGGCGGTCAGCCGTTACGGCATGATCGCCTACGCTTCCTCCCTCGACCAGGGCGGCGCATTCGGCGCCTCGGCCGAAGACTGCGCGCTGCTGCTGTCGGCCATGACCGGCTTCGATGCGCGCGACTCCACCAGCCTCGACCGCCCGACCGAGAACTACGCTGACGCGCTTGCGCCTGGCAGCTCGGACAAGCCGCTTGCCGGCCTGCGCATCGGCCTGCCGCGCGAGTTTTTCGCCGACGGCATGAGCGACGAAGTACGCGCCGCCATCGACGCCGCAATCGAGCAATACCGCGCACTCGGCGCCACCACGGTCGAGGTCAGCCTGCCCAACGCCAAGCTGGCCATCCCGGCCTATTACGTGATTGCGCCCGCCGAAGCCTCGAGCAACCTGAGCCGCTTCGACGGCGTGCGTTTCGGTCATCGTGCCGCCGAGTACGGCGACCTCAACGACATGTACTGCAAGAGCCGCGCCGAAGGCTTCGGGGCCGAGGTCAAGCGCCGCATCCTGGTCGGTACCTATGTGCTCTCGCACGGCTACTACGACGCCTATTACCTGCAGGCGCAGAAGCTGCGCCGCCTGATCGCCGAGGATTTCCGCAAGGCGCTGAGCGAATGCGACGTCATCGCCGGCCCCACCAGCCCGACCACCGCGTGGGCGCTGGGCGCGATGGGTGATGACCCGGTGCAGATGTACCTCGCCGACATCTACACCATTGCGGTGAACCTCGCCGGCCTGCCCGGCCTGTCCCACCCCTGCGGCTTTGGGGCCGGCTCGCTGCCCGTGGGCATGCAGCTGATCGGCAACTATTTTGCCGAAGGCAAGCTGCTCGCGACCGCCCACCAGTACCAGCAGGCGACCGACTGGCATCTTCAGCGCCCCGCCGATGTTCTGTGAGAACGCAATGATCCACCGCCTGCTTTCCCGCTACCTCACGCCGCTTGCAGCCACGGTGCTGATGGCCGCCTGCGCCACCCCGACGGTCTACCAGCAGGACACCGGTACCGTCATGGAGCACCCGTCCGAGGCCGGCGGCCGGCTCAAGCCGATGCCGATCCGCCCGCTCAACGTGCAGGCCGACTGCCGCTTCAAGGACGAAGTCGGCTACAGCGGAAGTGCGCTGCTTGACGTCAGCTACTCCGAAGTCAGCCGCTTCAAGGCCTCGGTCAGCGTCCCCAAGCGTGGCAGCTGCCACTTCGATCTCGCCGACTTCGAGCAGGTACGCAAGGAGCCCCACGTCGAACTGCGGGCCAGCGATGGCTGCGTTGTGCGCATGTGGGAACAGGGCGACCAGGTCACCGTCGCCTTCGCCCAGTGCGCCAGCCGCTGCGATCGCAACACCTTTGATTACGTATGGCCCATCCTGGTGGATCGGCCGAGCGGTCTCTGCAACTGACCGCCAGCAATAACGGATACAGACATGAGCAGATCGGATTGGGAAGTCGTCATTGGCCTGGAAGTTCACGCCCAGCTCAACACCGCTTCCAAGATATTTTCCGGCACCAGCACCGCCTTCGGCGCCGAACCCAATGTGCAGGCGAGCGCAGTGGATATCGCCCTGCCCGGCGTGCTGCCGGTGCTCAACCGCGGCGCAGTCGAACGCGCGATCCGGCTTGGCCTCGCGCTCGGCTCGCACATCGCGCCCAAGAGCGTGTTCGCACGCAAGAACTACTTCTACCCCGACCTCCCCAAGGGCTACCAGATCAGCCAGTTCGAGCTGCCGGTGGTGCAGGGCGGCACCATCACCATCCGCGTCGGCGAGGGTGAATCCGCCTACGAGAAGACCGTACAGCTGACCCGCGCCCACCTAGAGGAAGACGCCGGCAAGAGCCTGCACGAAGACTTCCACGGCATGAGCGGCATCGACCTCAACCGTGCCGGCACGCCGCTGCTCGAAATTGTCTCCGAGCCAGACATGCGCTCGTCGGCCGAGGCCGTGGCCTATGCCCGCGCCCTGCACGCGCTGGTGCGCTGGATCGATATCTGCGACGGCAACATGCAGGAAGGCTCCTTCCGCTGCGACGCCAACGTCTCGGTGCGCAAGTGGGGCGCCGAACAGTTCGGCACCCGGCGCGAGATCAAGAACCTGAACTCCTTCCGCTTCCTGCAGCAGGCCATCGACTACGAGGTGCAGTGGCAGATCGACACCATTGAGGACGGTGGCACCATCCAGCAGGCCACCGTGCTGTTCGATCCGGACACCGGCGAGACACGCATGATGCGCTCCAAGGAAGATGCGCACGACTACCGCTACTTCCCCGATCCCGACCTGCTGCCGCTGGTGATCGACGAAGCGTGGATCGACCGCGTGCGCAGTGAGATGCCCGAACTCCCGGTTGCGATGAAGGACCGCTTCATCGCCGAACTCGGCCTGTCGGCCTACGACGCTGCGGCGCTGACCGCCTCCAAGGAAATCGCGGCCTATTTCCAGGCCGCGATGGACGCAGCAGGCAGCGCCAACGCTGCCCAGGTGGCCAAGCTGTGCGCCAACTGGATCATGGGCGAGCTCGCCGCACGCCTGAACAAGGCCGATCTCGACATCGCAGCCTCCCCGGTTGCGCCCGCCCAGCTCGCCGGGCTGGTGTCGCGCATCGCCGACAGCACCATCTCCAATGCCATCGCACGCAAAGTGTTTGAAGCACTGTGGAATGGTGAGGGCGCGAGCGCTGACGAAGTCATCGACAAGCAGGGCCTGAAGCAGGTCACCGACAGCGGCGCGATCGAAGCCATGATCGACGAGGTGCTGGCAGCCAACCAGAAATCCGTCGAGGAGTTCCGCGCGGGCAAGGAGAAGGCCTTCAACGCCTTGGTCGGCCAGGTGATGAAGGCCAGCAAGGGAAAGGCCAGCCCGGCCCAGGTCAACGACTTGCTGCGCAAGAAGCTCGCCGGCTGATCCCGCTGCACTGATGCCTGAGACGCCCGGTTGCCATGATGGCAGCCGGGCGTTTTTCTTTGGCGGGGCATGTATCCGCGGCCAGGCGCGCCCCGGCCGGTACGCGCTGTTTCACCGCAGCCCGGCAGCCGGATTCCCTTTCGCTGCGGGGCTGACTATGCTTCAGGGATGTCACCAAGCAGCGGAGCCGACATCATGCGCACCTCGTCATCCCTTCTCGTCACCTTTGTGCTGAGCACCACATTGATCGGCACCAGCCTTGCCGAAATGCCGGCAGACATGCCGAAACGAAAGCCCGGCCTGTGGGAGATGAAGACCTCGATGGCAGAGATGGGCGGCATCGGACAGACCTTCAACATGTGTGTCGGCCCCGAGACCGACGACCTCATCGCACAGCAGGACAGGGGCGAGTGCGCACAGAAGTCCTACCGCCGCGACGGCGACCGCATCCTGTTCAAGGCGGTGTGCAAGGTCGAGGGCAGCACCGCAACGATCGAGGGCGTGTTCTCGGGCGATTTCGTGAACCGCTACAGTGGCGAGATTCGCAGCACCTATGCGCCGCCGCTGCAAGGCATGAAATCCATGACGATGAAGCAGGATGCGCGCTGGCTGGGCGCCTGCAGGCAGGGACAGAAGCCTGGCGACGTCATGATGCAGGGCATGAACGGCATCAATGTTGAGGAGCTGATGAAGAACATGCCGCACGTGCGCTGACGCCCCCGCCGCGCTGCGGCAACAGGCCTGTCCGGCTGCGCAACAGACGACCACTCACGGGTTGAGGAAGGTCAATGCACACCCCTTTCATTCGGTACATTCTTATATGCTTCAATACTGACGATACCGGTTGAACAAAGCCGGACGCTGCGTGATGGAGACAATCATGCCGGACCTGACAGACATCATCGAATGGCTGGGCGAAGATCGCAGCCTTGCGCTCGGCGGACTGCTGATCGGCGCCCTTTTCGGCGCCTTCGCCCAGCGCTCGCGTTTCTGCCTGCGCGCGGCCGTGGTCGAGGTGGCGCGCGGACAGCTCGGCGCCAAGCTCTCGGTCTGGCTGCTGGCCTTCTCCGCCGCAATCATCGTCACGCAACTGCTGCATCTCAGCGGACGCTTCGATACCGCCAACGTCCGCCAGCTCGCGAGCCAGGGCAGCCTGTCGGGGGCGCTGATCGGCGGCCTGATGTTCGGCACCGGCATGATCCTCGCCCGTGGCTGCTCCAGCCGCCTGCTGGTGCTGGCGGCAAATGGCAACCTGCGCGCACTGCTCTCCGGCCTGATCTTCGCGGTCACCGCACAGGCGTCGATGACCGGCATCCTCTCGCCCCTGCGCGAAACCATCGGTACGTGGTGGACGATCGATGGCGGCAACGCCCGCGACCTGCTCGCCTACGTCGGCATCGGGCACGGCGGCGGTTTCGCCTTCGGTCTGTTGTGGTTGCTCGCAGGCGCCTGGTTTGCCAGCCGCCACCGCATCACCGGCTGGGCCTGGGCGGGCGGCCTCGGCGCCGGTGTGATGGTGGCGCTCGCGTGGTGGTTCACCTACGAGATGTCTTCGCGCACCTTCGATCCGACCCCGATCAAGAGCCTGTCCTTCACCGGCCCCTCGGCCGACGTGCTGATGCTGGTGCTGTCGCCGCCAGGCAGACTGCTCGACTTCGACCTCGGCATGGTTCCGGGCGTATTCCTCGGCTCCTTTCTTGCCGCCCTGCTGAGCCGCGAGCTCAAGCTCGAGGGCTTTCAGGGCGGACACGCGATGCGCCGCTACATCGTCGGCGCCCTGCTGATGGGCTTTGGCGGCATGCTGGCCGGCGGCTGCGCAGTGGGTGCCGGAATCTCGGGCGCATCGGTGTTTGCGGTAACTGCCTGGGTGACCCTGTCGGGGATGTGGGCCGGCGCCAGCCTGACCGACTGGGTGATCGACCGCAAGCTCGCGCCCCACCCCCTGCCGGCCACCGCCGTCAGCCCCTGAAACGGCGCCCCGGGCAGCGCAACGCTATAATCGGAAGCATACAAAGAAAGCAGGAAATGCCTCCCCATGTGCCAGCTGCTCGGAATGAACTGCAATGTACCGACCGACATCTGTTTTTCCTTCGCGGGCTTCCGCGCCCGTGGCGGGCTGACCGACCACCATCGTGACGGCTGGGGGATTGCATTCTTCGAGGGGCGTGGCGCGCGCGTCTTTCTCGAGCCCTGCGCCAGCGCCGACTCTCCGGTCGCCGAACTGGTGCGGCGCTACCCGATCCGCTCCCTCAATGTCATCGCCCACATCCGCAAGGCGACCCAGGGGCAGATTCACCTGGAGAACACCCACCCCTTCCAGCGTGAGCTATGGGGGCGATACTGGATTTTTGCCCACAATGGCAACCTGTGCGGCTACCAGCCGTCGCTCTCGGGACGCTTCCTGCCAGTGGGCTCTACCGACTCCGAGCATGCGTTCTGCCACATCCTGGATGCGCTGGCGCAGCGCTTTCCCGATGCTGCGCCCTCACCGCACGAGCTGCATGCGGCACTGAGGACGATCTCCATCGAGATCGGGCGCCATGGCGAGTTCAACTTCCTGCTCTCCGACGGCGACTACCTCTTTGCACACAGCTCTTCGCGCCTGGTCTACGTCATACGGCAGTCGCCGTTTCCGGTGGCCCACCTGTCCGACGAAGACCTCGCCGTCGACTTCAACGAGGTCACCACACCCGACGACCGCGTGGCGGTCATCGCCACCACGCCGCTGACCGACAACGAAACCTGGCAGTCCATTCCCCCCGGCACCCTGCAGGCCTTCCATCTCGGCGCGCCTGTCGCACTTGGCGAAACCTCGACCGTCGCAGCGGAAATCGGCACCGGACTGCCTCGAAGCGCGTAAATCTTCCTTATCGGTGCAATGCAGACGCGCTAAAGTACGGGCTTGCGAGCTTGTTGCCGGATTGAGGTTGTAATGGATTGCCCACTATGCAGCAGCACCCGAGACAGGATCATCTGGCAGGACGAGTTCTGCCGCGTCATCGGCGTGGACGATGCCGACTATCCCGGTTTCTGCCGGGTGATCTGGAAGGCGCACGTTGCCGAGATGACCGATCTTCGGCATGCTGATCAAGCACACCTGCTCGACGTCGTACTGGCGACCGAAAGTGCGCTTCGCGCCCTGATGCAGCCGGCCAAGATCAACCTTGCGAGCTTTGGCAACATGGTGCCGCACCTGCACTGGCATGTGATTCCGCGCTTCACCGACGACCGCCACTTCCCGGAGCCGGTCTGGGGTCGCGAGCAACGACCCGGGCAGCCCCACGCAGCACCCGACGCGGCCACACTGGCGTCCACGATCACTCACGAACTGCTTGCACGCGCTGCCTACTGACCACTGCCGACATCCGCATCCGGAGCTTCCATGGACTACCGCAACCCCGCCGAATGCCTGAGCCTGCTGCCAAGCCTGCAGCTGAGCAAGGTCGACGAGACCCATGCCGTACTGTCGAAGATCATAGGCGGCCTCCTCGACGCGCTCCCCGCTCCGAATCAGCATCTCGAAGTGCTTGAGGCTGCGCGCCCGGTCATTGCCCGCGTCCAGGCCGACATGAGCAGCCGCTACGCAGACCACCCGCTGCCGCCGGACAGCGAAGAGAACGGCACCCTGCTCGAGGTCGTGAACCTGTGGCACAACCTGGCCCGCTCGTATGCACAGATCGCGCGCCACGACGCACAGATGGGCACGCTCGAGGATCAGCGCGCCCTGCTCGCTCAACGCCGGGTGCACTACGCGGGCCAGGTGCTGATCGAGTATTTCCGGGCCCACCGCTCCCTGCCGGCGGGAGTCTGGACCGAGGTTCACGAGAGTTTTGCCGCAGCCGAAAGCACCGGCCTGCTGCGGGCGCGTGTCTCGGACCCGCTCAATACCCTGTGGAAAGCTCAGAGCCCGATGGAGGCCTATATCGCCATCCTGCTGGTCGATCTGGCCAACCCGTTCGGCCGCACCGGCCATGAACTGCTCTGGATCTGCCGCTGGGCACAGCGTTTCGCGCCGTACTGCAGCCTCGACACCGAGACCGAAGGGCGCAAGCCTACGATCTATGGGCTCGACCTCGGCGCAGACCACGGCCTGCGTCCGCTCGGCCTCCTGAACAAGAGCATCGGCTTGCGCAGTTTCGATGGCAGCAAGCTGGCGGGCCAGATCCAGGCCGTGTTCACCCAGTTCAAGCAGGGCGTGACACCGGCCTCGCTCGGGCTCGGTGACGACTGCACGCTCGACACCAGCGCCCGCCTGCTGGTATCGCTCTATCGGCCGTGGGGCCTGGCCTCGGCCGGGCGTCGCTTTCCGCGCCGCGGCAGCCGCGGCCAGGTCGAGCTGACCAGCGACTGGCTCGCCATCGGCTTTCACATTCAGGGCAGATTGTTCGAACAGCCGCGCAGCTACGGACTGACCACCAGCTTCAAGAGCGACATGGCGCTGATGACTTTCGGTGAGCGCGCACCGGAAGCCCCGAGCAAGCTCCACGGCGCCAGTCATCGAAGCGATGCCGAGAAGCTGGGCCTGGTGTGCGAGCGCTGGAACCTGCTCGATCAGTCAGTCGGTGGCTTCCGCCTGGAGCAAAGACCGCACGCGGAGCGGCTGGAGCACCATCAGCTGGTCGGACTCAAGCCGCTGGACGGCGAATACTTTCTGCTCGGCCAGGTCAGCTGGCTGATGTACCGTGACGACGGGGTGCTTGAGATCGGCGTGTATGTATTGCCCGGCGTGCCGCGCGTCGTGGCAGCCCGGCCACTCGCCTCACGCCCGGGGCAACGCGAGCCCTACCAGCAGGCCTTCCTCATCCCGGCCAACAAGGGGCTCAAGGTGGAAAGCTCGCTGATTCTGCCCGCCGGCTGGTACCGGCAGAACCGGGTGGTGGAAGTCTTCGACGGCGGCAAGAGCGCCCAGTTGCGACTGAGCAAGGACGCACTCAAGGGCGCCAATTTCGACCAGGTGCGTTTCGAGGCTATCGCGCCGGAAGCGCCATAAGCCTTGCAGGGGGCAGGCGGACGCTGAACAAGCTGCCTTCACCCTGCTTGCTGCTGACCCTGAGATCGGCCTGGTGGCGCGTCAGGATGTGCTTGACGATCGCCAGACCAAGGCCCGTGCCTCCGGTTTCGCGCGAGCGGCCGCGGTCGACACGATAGAAGCGCTCGGTCAGACGCGGAATATGGATCGGATCGACACCGATGCCGGTATCCCGCACCGAGAACTCCGCACCCTGAGCATCAACGCGCCACACGAGATCGATCTTTCCGCCCTCTGGCGTGTAGCGCACCGCGTTGCTCGCCAGATTGGAGAACGCGCTGTGGATCTCCTTGCCGCTGCCCAGCAGCACACCGTCACCCTCCATCTGCAGCGTCACCGTGTGGCGTCCGGCAGACAGCAGTTCGGTGTCCTCATGGATTTCCTGCATCAGCGCGGCAACATCGATCTTCTCTTCGGCCGGTGCCGGCGCCCCCGTTTCCAGCGCTGACAATGTCAGCAGATCGTCGATCAGACGCCCCATGCGTGACGACTGGTCGAGCGCAAGGCGCAGGAAGCGCATGACATCCTCGCGCTCGTAGTCGTCGAGACCGTCGACCAGGGTCTCGAGAAAGCCGCCAATGACGGTCAATGGCGTGCGCAACTCATGCGAGACATTGGCCACGAAGTCGCGCCGCATGGTCTCGAGGCGCTCGAGTTGCGAAATGTCGCGCGACAGCACCATCTGCTGGTCGTCGCCAAAGGGAATGATCTGAACCTGCAGCGTCAGGCCGCTGCGGCGTCCGGACGTCATGATCAGGGGTTCGTCGTGCTTGCCGGCCTGCAGGTAATGCACGAACTCGGGCTGGCGAACCAGATTGGTGACCGGCGCACCGATGTCGCGCGTGTGATCGAGGCCGAAGTGCTGCTCGGCCTTGAGGTTGATCCATTCGATCGTGTCACTGTCGGAGAGATACAGCACCCCGTCCGGCATGGCCTGGCTGGCGTCATGGAAACGCTCAAGTGCAGACGAGAGACGTTCGCGCATGTCGTACGACACCCGCGATCGGCGATTCAGTTCGGCAAAGACCTGCCCCCAGCTCCCGGCCGCGCGCGGCACCGGCGTACCGATTGGCTCACGGCTCCACATGACGAGCCGGATCAGGTTATGCACATGCCAGCCGAGCAGGGCCAGCACGCCCACAATGAAGGCGGTCAGCCCCCAGGTCACCCCGGCAAAGAGGGCGACCGCGGCCGAGACCAGTGCCAGGAGACACAACGCCGACAGCACGCCGGTCCATAAGTAACGCACGGGTCGAATGATGACGCTCCCTGTTTCTCGATGCCGTCCGATTATCGCACGGCGGGCGCGAGGTCCGCCTGAGCCGAAAAGCGATAACCGCTGCCGCGGACCGTCTGCACCAGCGCGTCGTGCCGCGAAGGCTCGAGTGCGCAGCGCAGGCGACGGATATGCACATCGACCGTGCGCTCTTCGACAAAAACGTGGTCGCCCCACACCTGATCGAGCAATTGCGCACGCGAGTGCACCCGCTCCGGATGGGTCATCAGGAAGTGCAGCAGGCGGAATTCGGTTGGCCCCAGGGACAGCGCCTGCTCACCCGCCGTCACCCTGTGGGTTTCGGGGTCCAGCCTCAGGCCACCCAGCTCGACGGGATCTTCGGTCGCCTGCGGCGCGCGCCTGCGCAGCACCGCCTTGATGCGCGCCACCAGTTCGCGCGGGCTGAAGGGCTTGGTGATGTAGTCGTCGGCACCGGTTTCCAGCCCGCTCACCTTGTCTTGCTCCTCGCCACGGGCGGTCAGCATGATGATCGGGATGCTCCGGGTACGCTCGTCTGCGCGCAAGCGGCGTGCGAAGTCCATGCCGGACGCCCCCGGCAGCATCCAGTCGAGCAGCACCAGATCGGGCAAGGCGTCGCGCACGATGCGCTGCGCCGTTTCGGCGTCCGAGGCACGCACGACATGATGCCCCGCGCGGGCGAGGTTCGCAGCGATCAGTTCCTGGATTGCAGGTTCGTCTTCGACCAGCAGAATATTGGCAGGCATAAGCAGTGACTCCCTTTGATTCCGCAGAGTGTATTTCAGCAGTTTGAAGTTTTGATGACACGTCATCACAGTGAAACAGCGGAGCCCGCTTCCGGCGGGGTGCCGGCGGTGCTGCCCCGGTCTTGGCCGGAGGCCGAATCAGGTATCATTGACCTCCCACTTTGAGGTACTCAGTGATGGCCGGACTCGACAAGGACACCCCTCTTCCCACCGCAATCACCTTGCACAGCAAGTCACGCAAGCTTGAAATTGCGTTTGACGATGGCAGCCTGTTCGAACTTCCCTTCGAATTTCTGCGCGTCTACTCGCCTTCGGCAGAGGTGCGCGGTCATGGCGCAGGGCAGGAAACACTGCAGCAGGGCAAACGCGACGTCGACGTCGTTGCGCTCGAGCCCGTCGGCAACTATGCGATCAAGCCCGTCTTCGACGACGGTCACGACAGCGGACTCTACTCCTGGGACTACCTCTACCTGCTCGGTCGCAATCAGGCCGAAATGTGGCAGGACTACCTCGAGCGCCTTGAGCGGGACCATGGAACCCGGGATCCGGCACTCGTCCCGCCGCCAGCGCCCAAGGGCGGTTGCGGCAGCCACCATCACTGATATCGCCATGAAAGAAAACACCACCCACTTCGGCTTCGAGACCGTCGCCGAAGAGCAGAAACAGAAGAAAGTCGCCGAGGTGTTCTCGTCGGTCGCACAGAAGTACGACGTGATGAACGACCTGATGTCCTTCGGCCTGCACCGGATCTGGAAGGCGTTCACCATCCAGATTTCCGGCGTGCGCAGCGGCGACCGCGTCCTCGACGTTGCCGGCGGCACTGCCGACCTCTCCCTCGCCTTCGCACGCAAGGTCGGCGAGCGCGGACAGGTGTGGCTCACCGACATCAACCATGCGATGCTCTCCCGTGGCCGCGACCGCGTTGTCGACAAGGGTTTCTCCCTGCCCGTGGCACAGTGCAACGCAGAGAAGCTGCCCTTTCCGGACGACTGGTTCGATTGCGTCACCGTTGCCTTCGGACTGCGCAACATGACCCACAAGGATGTCGCCCTGGCCGAGATGCGGCGCGTGCTGCGCCCGGGCGGACGCCTGCTCGTGCTCGAGTTTTCAAAGGTGTGGAAACCGCTCGCTCCGGTGTATGACCTGTACTCTTTCAAGCTTCTGCCGTGGATGGGCAACAAGGTCGCTGACGATGCCGACAGCTACCGTTACCTGGCCGAATCCATCCGCATGCACCCGGGTCAGGAAGAACTTAAGACCATGATGGAACAAGCTGGCCTTCAGCGTGTCGACTACTTCAACCTCAGCGCGGGCGTCGTCGCCTTGCACCGTGGCTACAAACTTTGATCAACGGAGACTCAAGAACAATGAAGCACCTCTTCCTTTCCCTGGTGATGGTGATTTTCACCTTCGGCATCGCGGCGCCTGAAGCCGAGGCGAAACGCCTTGGTGGTGGCAGCAGCTTCGGCATGAAGCGCTCAACGCCGCCCGCAGTGTCGCCCACGCGTCCGTCTGCAGCGCCTCCTGCAGCCGCCGCAGCACAGCCCCGTCGTTCGTGGATGGGCCCGATTGCCGGTCTGGCAGCCGGCCTTGGCCTCGCCGCATTGTTCTCCAGCCTTGGCATGGGTGAGGGTTTCGCCAACTTCGTCATGATCGCCCTGCTCGCCGTCGCTGGCGTGATGCTGTTCAAGTTCCTGTTCCGTCGTGGCGCTTCGCCGCAGGCCCGGGGCATGCAGTACGCCGGTGCGACGCAGGGACAGGGTGCAAGCCCGCTCAACCCGCAGAACGCTCCGGCAATGCCTGCGAGCGGCGCGTCGACCGGCGCACCGCTTGCATCGCCGGCTGTGGCGAACTTTGATGCCGAAGGCTTTGCCCGTCAGGCCAAGCTGAACTTCATTCGCCTGCAGACTGCCAACGACTCGGCAAACCTTGAAGACTTGCGCGAGTTCACCACGCCCGAAGTGTATGCAGAGATCAGCATGCAGATCGCCGAGCGCGGCGACGCACCGCAACGCACCGACGTCGTTGAGCTCAACGCGGAAGTGATCGAGGTCGTCGAGGAAAGCGATCGATACATCGTCAGCGTTCGCTTCACCGGACTTCTGCGCGAAGACGAAGCAGCTGCGCCCGCCGCACTCGATGAAGTCTGGCACCTCGTGAAACCGGTCAGCGGCGATACCGGCTGGCGGGTTGCCGGCATTCAGCAAGCCAACTGATTCCACACACACGAAGAAACGGGGGCCCAGGCCCCCGTATTTACATGATTGACAGCCTCTTTATCTCTGGCGCCAACCATCTGCTTGCCCAGTCTGGCTGGGCGTGCAGCCGACTGCAGCCGCATGCCGGAAAACGGGCACGGCTGGACATTTCACCGGTTTCAATCGACTTCTCGATCACGGACGAAGGACATTTCGCTGCCTGCAGCAGCGATGCGTCACCCGACGTAAGCCTGCAGTTGCCGCTGAGCGAGTCTCCGCGCGCCCTGAACGGTGGCATCGAGGCCTTGATGTCCCAGGTACGCATCGCGGGCAACGCCGAATTTGCCGATGCGCTGGGCTTTGTATTCCGTCACCTGCGATGGGACCTCGAAGAGGATCTTTCCCGCGTCGTGGGGGATATCGCCGCTCATCGCATCGTCAGTACCGGCGTTGCCCTTGGCAAGGCACAGCAACGGCTTGCCGCCAGTCTCAGCGGGAACGCCGTGGAATACTTGACCGAGGAACAGCCGATACTGACCTCGAAACCGATGGTCGCAACCTTCGATGACGACATCCGCGGTTTTCGTGACGCGGTGGCACGGCTGGAGAAGCGTATCGACCGCCTTGGGAAGCGCACCGGGCGCGCACGACGCTGAACAGTCGCGGCGAATGCTACGCAAGCTACAGACGTAAAAAAGGCAGCCGGATCGGCTGCCTTTTTTGTCACTTTGCCGCATTCAGCGCGGGTCGGTGATGCTCAGCTGCGCTTGCGCAGCTTCTGGATCGCTGCGATCTGAGCAATCGCCTCGCTCAGTTCAGCCTGTGCCTTGGCGTAGTCAAGCTGGGCGCTCTGGTTGGAAAGCGCTTCTTCTGCCTTGCGCTTGGCTTCCAGTGCCTTCGCTTCGTCGAGATCCTTGCCGCGAATCGCGGTGTCTGCCAGTACGGTCACCAGACCGGGCTGAACCTCAAGGATGCCGCCAGCAACAAAGACCAGCTCTTCTTCCGCCTGATTCGGAACCTTGACCCGTACCGCACCCGGTCTGATCCGGGTCATCAGCGGCATGTGTCCGGGCAGGATGCCGAGTTCACCCGCCTCGCCAGGCAGCGCGACGAACTCCGCCAGCCCGGAAAAAATCTGCTCTTCCGCACTGACGATGTCTACGTGAACCGTCATAGCCATGGTATGTCCTCTTCAATTCCGCGCGACGGAGATCGCCGCGCGGGTGAGCGAATTACTGGAGCTTCTTCGCTTTCTCGATGGCCTCTTCGATGCCGCCGACCATGTAGAAAGCCTGTTCGGGCATGGAGTCACACTCGCCGCTCACGATCATCTTGAAGCCCTTGATCGTGTCGTTGAGGGTCACGTACTTGCCGGGCGAACCGGTGAAGACTTCCGCAACGTGGAAGGGCTGCGACAGGAAGCGCTGGATCTTACGCGCACGGCCCACGGCGAGCTTGTCTTCGGGAGACAGTTCGTCCATGCCCAGAATCGCGATGATGTCACGCAGTTCCTTGTACTTCTGCAGCGTCTGCTGAACCTGACGAGCCACGTTGTAGTGCTCTTCACCCACAACCAGCGGGTCGAGCTGGCGGCTGGTGGAGTCGAGCGGATCGACGGCCGGGTAGATACCCAGAGCGGCGATGTCACGCGACAGCACGACGGTGGAGTCGAGGTGCAGGAAGGTCGTTGCAGGCGACGGGTCGGTCAAGTCATCCGCAGGCACATACACGGCCTGGATGGAGGTAATCGAACCCACCTTGGTCGAGGTAATACGCTCTTGCAGACGGCCCATTTCTTCAGCCAGCGTCGGCTGATAGCCCACGGCAGAAGGCATACGGCCCAGCAGTGCGGACACTTCGGTACCGGCCAGCGTGTAGCGGTAGATGTTATCCACGAAGAACAGGATGTCGCGGCCGTCGTCACGGAAACGCTCGGCCATCGTCAGGCCGGTCAGCGCCACGCGCAGACGGTTGCCCGGGGGTTCGTTCATCTGACCGAACACCATCGCAACCTTGTCGAGAACGTTGGAGTCCTTCATCTCGTGGTAGAAGTCGTTACCCTCACGAGTACGCTCACCCACACCAGCAAACACCGACAGACCTGCGTGCTGCTTGGCGATGTTGTTGATGAGTTCCATCATGTTCACCGTCTTGCCCACACCGGCGCCGCCGAACAGGCCGACCTTACCGCCCTTGGCGAACGGGCAGATCAGATCGATAACCTTGATGCCGGTTTCGAGCAGCTCGACGGAAGGCGAAAGTTCGTCGAACTTCGGTGCCTTCTGGTGAATCTGACGCTTCTCTTCGCATTCGATCGGACCAGCTTCGTCGATCGGGCGACCCAGCACGTCCATGATGCGGCCGAGGGTGCCTTCACCGACCGGAACCGAGATGCCGGCGCCGGTGCTGCCAACCTTCATTCCGCGGCGCAGGCCATCGGAAGAGCCCATCGCAATGGTACGCACCACGCCATCACCGAGTTGCTGCTGGACCTCGAAGGTCAAGCCGTCTTCGGCAAAGGAGTTGGCAGCGTCTTCGAGCTTCAGAGCCTCATAAATCTTGGGCATCGCGTCGCGCGGGAACTGAATGTCCACCACCGCGCCGATGCACTGAACGATCGTACCAGTACTCATCGTTTTTCCTTAATTCAATAATCCGTTAGACCGCCGCGGCGCCGCTGACGATTTCCGACAGCTCTTTGGTGATCGCGGCCTGGCGGGTCTTGTTGTAGACCAGCTGAAGCTCGCCAATCACGTTCTTCGCATTGTCGGAAGCAGCCTTCATTGCCACCATACGTGCGCTCTGCTCGGAAGCCATGCTCTCGGCCACTGCCTGATACACCAGCGCTTCGACGTAACGCACCAGCATTTCGTCGATCACGACTTGCGGATCGGGCTCGTAGAGGTAGTCCCACGAAGTGTCGGGCGTACCCAGCTTCTCGCCGGTCAGCGGCAGCAGCTGTTCGAGCATGGGTTCCTGCTTCATCGTATTGATGAAACGGGTATAGACCACGAAGACCGCGTCGAGCTCGCCGTTCTGGAAAGCATCGAGCATCACCTTGACCGGGCCGATGAGCTTTTCAAGGTGCGGCGTGTCGCCCAACTGCACGACATGCGAAGCAACCTTGGCGCCCACCCTTTGCATGAAACCGAAACCCTTGTTGCCGATGCAGCAGGCACGGATCTCGGTTGCACCAGCGGCTTCCCATTCCTTCATCGCAGTCACGGCTACGCGCTGGACGTTGGTGTTCATGCCGCCACAAAGGCCCTTGTCGGTCGTCACCAGAATCAAGCCCACCCGCTTGACCTGGTCCTTGCGGACCAGGAAGGGGTGTTGGTATTCAGTTACATTGGCCTGAGACAGGTTCGCGGCGAGTCGGCGGATCTTTTCGGCATAGGGTCGGGCAGAGCGCATCCGGTCCTGCGCCTTGCGCATTTTGGATGCGGCCACCATTTCCATGGCCTTGGTGATCTTGCGCGTGTTTTGCACGCTCTTGATCTTGGTACGGATTTCCTTACCGCTAGCCATATTCCGTCTCCGTCCGCAGCGTTAAGCCCAGCTCTTCTTGAACTCGGTGATCGCAGCGACCAGGAGCTTTTCGCCGTCGGCGTCGAGTTCCTTGGTGTCGGCGATCTT
Source organism: Parazoarcus sp. PS-13 R2A (assembly GCF_057621855.1). Taxonomy (NCBI): domain Bacteria; kingdom Pseudomonadati; phylum Pseudomonadota; class Betaproteobacteria; order Rhodocyclales; family Zoogloeaceae; genus Parazoarcus; species Parazoarcus sp. PS-13 R2A. Next base: position 135,851 of record NZ_JBYEXN010000004.1, on the reverse strand, counting down.
CTTCACGAGATCAGCGTTCTTGGTCTTGACGAACTGCTGCAGGCCGGATTCGAAGGCCAGCAGGCGCGGCACGTCGACATCGTCGAAGTAACCGTTGTTCACCGCGTACAGCGTGATGGCCATGTCCGAGATCGACAGCGGCGAGTACTGAGCCTGCTTCATCAGCTCGGTCACGCGGCGACCACGCTCGAGCTGCTTGCGGGTTGCGTCGTCGAGGTCGGAAGCAAACTGGGCAAACGCTGCGAGTTCGCGGTACTGCGCCAAGTCGGTACGGATACCACCGGAGAGCTTCTTGATGACCTTGGTCTGGGCCGAACCACCGACTCGCGACACCGAGATACCGGCGTTGATAGCGGGACGGATACCGGCGTTGAAGAGGTCGGTCTCAAGGAAGATCTGGCCGTCGGTAATCGAAATCACGTTGGTCGGAACGAACGCGGAAACGTCGCCGGCCTGGGTTTCGATGATCGGCAGTGCGGTCAGCGAACCGGTCTTGCCCTTCACTTCGCCGTTGGTGAACTTCTCGACGTAGTCGGCATTCACACGAGCAGCGCGCTCGAGCAGGCGGGAGTGCAGATAGAACACGTCGCCCGGGTAAGCTTCACGGCCCGGCGGACGACGCAGCAGCAGGGATACCTGACGGTAAGCCCAGGCCTGCTTGGTCAGATCGTCATAAACGATCATCGCGTCCATGCCGCGGTCGCGGAAGTACTCGCCCATCGTGCAGCCGGAGTAGGCCGACAGGTACTGCATGGCAGCAGATTCGGAAGCGGTTGCGGCCACGACGATGGTGTATTCCATCGCGCCGTTCTCTTCCAGCTTGCGCACCACGTTGGCGACGGTCGAAGCCTTCTGACCGATTGCCACGTAGACGCAGAACATGTTCTGGCCTTTCTGGTTGATGATCGCATCAACCGCGACGGCCGTCTTACCAGTCTGGCGGTCACCAATGATCAGCTCGCGCTGACCACGGCCGATCGGCACCATGGAGTCGACCGACTTCAGACCGGTCTGAACCGGCTGGGAGACGGACTGACGTTCGATAACGCCCGGCGCGACCTTTTCGATCTTGTCGGTCAGCTTGGCGTTGATCGGGCCCTTGCCGTCGATCGGCTGGCCCAGTGCGTTCACGACACGGCCGATCAGCTCGGGGCCGACAGGCACTTCGAGAATGCGGCCAGTCGCCTTGACGGTGTCGCCTTCGGTGATTTGCTCGTATTCGCCGAGCACAACGGCACCGACGGAGTCACGCTCGAGGTTGAGCGCGAGGCCGTAGGTGTTGCCGGGAAACTCCAGCATTTCGCCTTGCATGACGTCGGTCAGGCCGTGGATGCGGGTGATACCGTCCGTGACGGAGACCACCGTACCCTCGTTACGCGACGTGGCGGCGAGCTGCAGGTTCTGGATCCGGCTCTTAATCAGGTCACTGATTTCAGAGGGGTTGAGTTGCATAGATGTATGCTCCTAGTTCTTAAGCGCAGCGGCCATGTTCGCGAGCTTGCCGCGGACCGAGGCGTCGATCACTTCGTCGCCAATGGCGATGCGGACCCCACCGATAAGCTCGGGGTCGATACTGACACTCACGTCGAGCTTGGTCTTGAAGCGGGCTTCAAGATCAGCTTTCAGCGAAGCCAGTGCGGCATCGTCAAGCGGGAAGGCTGAGGCGATTTTTGCCTCAAGGACGCCCTCATGTTCGTTCTTCAGTGCAACGAACAGGTCACGGATCTCCGGAAGCACTTGCAGACGTTCTCCTTCCACGAGGACGCGGATGAAGTTCTGCTGTTCGGCGCTCAGATCACCAGCAACTTCCAGCATCAGCTTGTTCAGCTGTTCGCCGGAAAACTTGGGATCATTGAAGAGCGCCAGCATTTCGGAGTCGGCCGCCACGGAGGCGAGCCGATCCAGCACTTCCGACCAAGGCCCCAGCGCACCTGCCCCGCGAGCCAGCTCGAAGGCGGCATCGGCATAGGGACGCGCGATGGTGACATTCTCGGCCATGACTTATTGCAGTTCCTGTTTCAGGTTGGCAAGCAGCTCGGCATGCACCTGGGTGTTGATCTCGCGGCGCAGAATCTTCTCTGCACCGGCAACAGCCAGATGGGCGACCTGGTCGCGCAGGGCTTCCTTGGCGCGCTGGGCAGCAGTGCCGGCTTCGGCTTCGGCTGCTTCACGTGCGGCGGCGATGATGCGGTTGGCTTCGGCACGGGCCTCGTCGACCAGTTGGCTCGCCTGCTTTTCAGCGGAGGCGCGCACATCACCCGCGGATTCGCGAGCCTTGCGCAGTTCCTCGACGACCTTCTTTTCGGCAAGTGCCAGATCCGACTTAGCCTTATCCGCAGCTGTCAGCCCGTCTGCGATCTTTTTCGCACGCTCGTCAAGTGCCTTCACAATGGGCGGCCACACGAACTTCATCGTGAACCACGCCAGAATGAAGAACACAACGAGCTGAGCTATCAGAGTTGCGTTCAAATTCACTGTTCTTGGCCCTCAGGTATGTTGAGAGGAACTCGAACCGATTAAAGCTGGAACGGGTTGGCGAAGGCGAACATCATGGCGATACCAACGCCGATCAGGAACGCAGCGTCGATCAGACCAGCCAGCAGGAACATCTTGGTTTGCAGGGCGTTCATCAGTTCGGGCTGACGTGCCGAGGCTTCGAGGTACTTGGAACCCATGATGCCGATACCGATACATGCACCGATGGCGCCCAGACCAATGATCAGACCGGCAGCCAGAGCAACAAAACCCAGAACGTTTTCCATGACAACTCCTTACTAAAGGTGATTGAGTTTAAAACCAGGTACTGCGAGAAAAGATTAGTGACCTTCGTGAGCCTGACCGATGTACACCAGGGTCAGCATCATGAAGATGAAGGCCTGCAGGGTAATGATCAGGATGTGGAAGACCGCCCAGATCGAGCCGGCAATGACGTGACCCACGAAACCGAACACGGTTGCGGTCGAGCCGAGCAGCGCAATCAGAATGAAGATGAGTTCGCCAGCATACATGTTGCCGAACAGTCGCATGCCGTGTGATACGGTCTTGGCGACGAATTCGATCATCTGCATCGCGAAGTTGATCGGATACAGCAGCGGGTGGCTGCCGAAGGGCGCGGTGAAGAGCTCGTGAATCCAGCCCGACAGACCCTTGATCTTGATGTTGTAGTAAAGACACAGCAGCAGCACGCCGGAAGACATGCCGAGCGTGGCGGAGAGGTCGGCCGTCGCGACGACACGCATGTAGGCATGCGCCGGATCGCCGCCTGCGGAAGCATAGACACCTTCCCAGATGCGCGGCAGCAGATCGACCGGGACCAGGTCCATTGCGTTCATCAGGAAGATCCAGACGAATACGGTCAGCGCGAGCGGGGCAACGAACTTGCGCGACTCGGCGCTGTGAATGATGCCCTTGGCCTGATCGGCCACCATTTCGACCATCAGCTCGACGAAGCCCTGGAAGCGCCCCGGCACGCCTGAGGTGGCCTTGCGCGCGGCAAGCCACAACAGGAACACGGTGAGCAGGCCGATCGAGATCGAATAGAACATCGAATCGAGGTTGATGACGCTCCAGTCGATGATGTTCTCTTGAGCGTGACCAGTGGAATTGAGGTGCGTCAGGTGATGAACGACGTACTCGGATGCGGTGGGTGCGTTGCCAGCCATAGTCAGGTCTTTACCAAAAATGCAAATAAATTCGCTTTCAGTGCCAGTACCAGCCCGATCAGGAGAGCGCCCCAATGGACGTCTGCATAAACGGCGAGTACTAGCCCCAGTAATCCGACAATCGAGGCGAGCTTGATGAACTCACCTGCAACAAAGGCGGTCACAGTCGCTGTGCCGTTGCGACGTGTCGTCAGCATCAGCCGCCAGGCGAAGAACCAGCTTGGTACAACACAGGCCAGCCCACCGGATGCAGCAGACACCGCGCCACGCACCCCGAAAAAAACGGCCGCAATGGCCGTTGCCAGAATGGTTGCGCCTAGTTGCAGCAGGACTGCCTTGTGCATCCGTTCCTCACCAAGCGACGCGCACACAGCCGCGCCCGCCTAAAAATCCCGGCAATACTAGGGGTTAACCGTAGTAAAGTCAATTCGTGCATGTGCAAAAACAACGTCGCGGCGATTTCGCGGGCTCGACACTTATATAAGATAAATCATTGCATTCATTGAGAGATTTGATGCAGTGCACGAATACGAAACCATGAATCCGGACTACCCACGCCACATCGACCCGCCCATGCCGGACAGATCGGCAACGGACGTCCATCATATGCCTGGATGCCTGCGAGCGGTGATTGAACGCAGCTTTTCTGGGACGGGCTTCGACCGTTCTTCGGCACGACGCATTGCGCAGGGCGCATTCGAGCACAAGGGCATGTGCGCATGAGTCATCAGTTTTCGCTGCTGCGCCAGCGACGCTTTCTGCCATTTTTTCTGACGCAGTTCCTCGGCGCCTTCAACGACAACCTGTACAAGAACGCGCTTGTCGTACTGCTGACCTTTCAGGCGATGCGGTATACCTCGCTTGCGCCTGGCATCCTGGTGAATCTGTGCGCAGGCCTGTTCATCCTGCCGTTTTTCCTGTTCTCCGCCACAGCGGGGCAGATTGCCGACAAGTATGAGAAGAGCCGCCTGATCCGCATCACCAAGTTGCTCGAAATCGGCGTCATGCTGCTGGCAAGCCTTGCATTCGTGCTCGACGCGCTGTCGCTGATGCTTGTCTGCCTGTTCCTGATGGGCGCGCAGTCCGCGCTGTTCGGCCCGGTCAAGTATGCAATCCTCCCTCAGCACCTTGCCGCCGACGAACTGATCGGAGGCAATGCGCTCGTCGAGTCGGGCACCTTCGTCGCCATCCTGATCGGCACCCTCGCCGGGGGCGTACTGATCAGTGTTGCCGGTGGCAGCGCATGGATCTCCGCAACGGCCCTGCTGCTGGCGATCCTTGGCTATGTTTCGAGCCGGGGCATTCCGGTCGCACCTGCGGCCTCACCTTCGCTTCGCATCAACTGGAACCCGATCACCGAGACCTGGCGCGGATTCCAGTTCACACGACGCAACCGCACCGTATTCCTGTCGATTCTCGGCGTGTCGTGGTTCTGGTTCTACGGCGCGCTGTTTCTTTCGCAGTTTCCAGCCTATGCCAAGGATATGCTCGGCGGCGACGCGCATGCTGTGGTGCTGCTGCTCGCCGTGTTCTCCATCGGCATCGGCCTGGGCTCGCTGCTGTGCGAGCGGCTTTCGGGCGGCAGGGTCGAGCTCGGCCTGGTTCCGTTCGGCTCCGTGGGCTTGACCCTGTTCGCTCTCGACCTGTGGTGGAGCAGCCCGCTCGCGCTCGCCGGCGGCGCTCCATTGCCACTGACTGAAGTCCTTTCAACCCCGGGTGTGTGGCGGGTTCTGCTCGACCTCGTCGGGATCGGCACCTTTGGCGGGTTCTTCATCGTCCCGCTGTACGCCCTGATCCAGAGCCGCAGCGAACAGGCCCACCGCTCACGCATCATTGCCGGCAACAACATCCTCAATGCCCTGTTCATGGTGGTCGCTGCCGGCATGGGTGCGGGGCTGCTCGCCGCCGGCTTCAGCGTGCCGCAGCTTTTTCTCGTGACCGCCGTGCTGAACGCACTGGTCGCACTCTACATCTACGCCCTGGTGCCCGAGTTCGCGCTGCGTTTTCTGGTGTGGCTGCTGGTTCACACGGTGTACAGGCTCAGGACGAAAGGCATTCAGAACATCCCCGCCAGCGGTCCGGCGGTGCTGGTCTGCAACCATGTAAGCTTTGTCGATGCCATGATCATCATGGCGGCAAGTCCGCGACCGGTGCGCTTCGTCATGGACCATCGCATTTTTTCCATGCCGCTGCTGTCGTTTGTCTTCAGGATCAGCGGGGCGATCCCGATTGCACCGGCAAAGGACGATCCTGCCATGCTGGAGCGCGCTTTCGACGAGGTCGCGCGGACGCTGGAGGCCGGCGACCTGGTGGCAGTGTTCCCGGAAGGCCGGATCACCGACAATGGCGAGCTTTACCCCTTCCGTCCGGGTATCCGCCGCATTGTCGAGCGGACGCCGGTTCCGGTGGTGCCGATGGCATTGCGTGGCCTGTGGGGCAGCACGTTCTCGCGCAAGGACGGTCCCGCGCTGTCGCATCCGCTGCGACGCGGAATCTTCAGCCGCATCGAACTCGCCGTAGCCGCCCCGGTGCCGCCGGCCGCGGCACACCCGGAATACCTGCAGCAACAAGTAAGCGCCTTGCGCGGCGATCGTCGCTGAAGGCAAGAGAAGGATGATTTGATGAGTTTTTTCTTGTGGGTTGCCGCAGGCGCGATGCTGGGCCTGATCGACGGCGTGAGTGTTGCGTTTCTCGGTGCAGTGCTCGGCGGAATGATTGCGAGCCTGCGCAAGGAGCGCGCACAGACGCTCGCCCGCCACGAGGGCAGAATTGCCGCACTCGAACGCGAACTCGACGCGCTCAACATGCGGCTGGGCGAGGATCGTAGCAGCGCGACGGCCAGCGCCGCCGCAGCTCGGATCGCACAGGCGAACGCCGCAGCATCACGCACCGATGCTGCGCCCGAGCTCCCGCCGTCACCGGACGCGCGCGTCGTCATGGAGGACACAGACGCAGCCAATGCGTCCGCCCATCCGGCGGGTGCGGATCCGACCCGGACCATCGACACGCCCCCGCCGCAAGTGGGCGCCCGCAACAGCGATCCGGCAACACAGATCGATCTCGACGCCCTCTATACCCGCTGCCGCGACTGGTTTTTCGGCGGCAACACCCTGGTACGCACCGGCATTCTGGTGCTGTTCTTCGGCCTCGCCTTCCTCGTCCGCTATGCGATGGAGAACGCGATGCTGCCGCCCGAGCTGCGCCTTGCCGGCATCGCCTGCGTGGGCATCGCGCTCGGGGCCGTCGGCTGGCGCCTGCGCCATGTGCGTCGCGGCTATGCGCTGAGCCTGCAAGGCGGTGGCATCGCCGTGCTCTATCTCACCGCGTTTGCAGCGCTGCGCCTGTACGGGATCATGCCGGCGGGCACCGCCTTCGCGGTGATGCTCGCCCTGGTCGGTGTCGCCGCCTTTCTCGCCATCCGCCAGGACGCCGCGATCCTCGCCATCATCGGCAGTGCAGGCGGCTTTGCCGCACCCATTCTGGCTTCAACCGGCGGTGGCAGCCACGTTCAGCTGTTTACCTATTACGCCCTGCTCAATGCGGGCGTGCTGCTGCTGGCCTGGCGCAAGGCGTGGCGCGGACTCAACCTGACCGGCTTCGTATTCACCTTTGCCATCGGTTTGGCCTGGGGCGCACGTTTCTATCACCCCTGGTATTTCAGCACCACCGAGCCTTTCCTCCTGCTGTTCTTCCTGATGTATGTTGCGGCCGCGGTGAGCTACGCATGGAAGCAGGCCCCCGCGCTGCGCGACCCGGTCGACGGCACCCTGGTGTTCGGCGTCCCTGTGGTCGGCTTCGGCTTGCAGGCCGCACTGGTGCACGGCATGCCCTACGCCCTGGCCTGGAGTGCCGCTGCCGTGGGTGTTTTCTACCTCGTGCTGGCAGCGGCGCTGAAGCGCGTGCGCAAACCCGATCTCGAACTCCTCATCGCCAGCTTCGTTGCACTTGGCATTGCCTTCCTCAGCCTTGCCATTCCACTCGCATTCGACGGGCGCTGGAGCGCAGCAGCCTGGGCGCTTGAGGGCGCGGCGCTGTGGTGGATCGGACGGCGTCAGCAGCGCCGGCTGCCGGCGGCAAGCGGTCTGCTGTTGCAGGCTGGTGCGGGCGTGCTGTTTGCTGCCGACCTGGCTCAGCACAGCGGGCTGCGCAACCTGCCCGTCATGAACAGCGCTTTTCTTGGCAGCACGATGATTGCAGGCGCGGGTTTCGTCAGCGCGTGGCTCGCTGCACGCCAGCCGCAGGCATCGAAATGGTCGCAGCGGATCACGCATGCGCTGCTGGCCTGGGCATGGCTGTGGTGGCTCGGTGGCGCCTGGGCCGAGATCGACACCCATCTTGCAACCGGCTACCAGCCCGCCGCAGCGCTCGCGCTGTTCGCACTCAGCGGCGCACTTGCATGCGCGCTGGCACCCAGGCTGACCTGGCCAGGCCTGCTCAGCGCCGGCCTGCTGCCGCTCGGCGGCATGATGCTGGCACTGGGGCAGACCATTGCGTATGGTGTTCCGCCCTCGGGCTTCGGCGGCTGGCTTGCATGGCCGCTCGGACTCGCACTTCACGCCTACAGCCTGCGCGCACTCGACAGTGGCCGACTGGACCGTCCGGTGCTCACCCTCGCCCATGCCGCCGGGGTGTGGGTGCTGGCCCTCGCCCTGTCGCAGGAAGCCGGCCTGCAACTGGCCAGCATGGCCGTCGGCAACGGCTGGCAGCTCGCCGCCCATGCGCTTCCGCCTGCACTGTTGCTGGCCGGGATTGCCCGCATGGCGCAGGATGAGAACTGGCCAATGCGACCGTGGAAGGATGCCTATCAGCTGTGGGCTGCAGGCCCGCTGGCACTCGCGCTGGGCCTGTGGTCGCTGGGGGTCCATTCATATGGCGACGGCAGCGCGGCACCCTTCGCCTATCTGCCGCTGCTCAATCCGCTCGACCTGACGCTGGCGATCGCACTTGGCGCCATCGCATGGTGGCTGCGCCGGGGCGAGGCCGAAATCACCTGCGTCGCCGGCCCCTTGATCCGCCTGCAGGGCGCGCTCGGGCTGGTCGCCTTCATCGCCGCCAACGCCGCACTGCTGCGCGCAATGCATCACATGACGGGCGTCCCGTGGACGCTGTCGCAGCTCCTGGGAGACGACACCACCCAGGCGGCGCTGTCGCTGTTCTGGGCCATTCTTGGGCTGGGGCTGATGCTGCTCGCCAACCGCCGCGCAAGTCGCGCGACCTGGCTTGCGGGTGCCGGCCTGATGGCGGCGGTGGTGTGCAAGCTGTTCGTGGTGGACATGGCGGCCAGCGGCACGCTGACGCGCATCGTGTCCTTCATTGGCGCCGGCATGCTGTTGCTGGTGGTGGGCTACTTCTCGCCGCTGCCGCCCAAAGCGGATGCGGCAGCGCAGGCTGAAGCCGAAGGCTAACGCCTGCTGCGTACGGATGCGGCCCGGTACCAGGCCGCACGCGCTCAGCGCAGGCGACCGAGCAGGCCGTCGAGCTGGTCGAGACTGCCGAAGCGGATGGTGACCTCACCCGCGCCTTTCTTGTTGGCCTTGATCTTCACCGTTGCACCGATGGTGTCGGCGATTTCCTCTTCGAGGCGAACGAGGTCGCGGTCCAGCGGCTGTGCCGCCTTCTTCTGCCGCGGGTTCAGCGTGTGCTGCACCAGGCGCTCGGTATCGCGCACAGACAGCTGTCTGGCGGCAACCAGGTTGGCGAGCTGAATCTGGCTCGCGGCGTCGAGCGGCAACAGGGCGCGGGCATGGCCCATGTCGATGTCGCCCGCCATCAGCAGTTCCTGCACCGGCTTGGCCAGATTGAGCAGGCGCAGCAGGTTGGAGGCGGCCGGGCGCGAACGCCCCACCGCATCGGCAGCCTGCTGATGGGTCATGGCGAACTCGTCGATCAGGCGCTGGATGCCACCTGCTTCTTCGAGCGGATTGAGGTCTTCACGCTGGATGTTCTCGATCAGCGACATCGCCAGGGCCGCTTCGTCGGGGATCTCGCGCACCAGGCAGGGCACCTCGTCCAGACCGGCAATCTGTGCTGCCCGCCAGCGCCGTTCGCCCGCGATGATCTCGTACTCATCCTCGCCGACCAGGCGGACGAGGATGGGTTGCATCACCCCCTGGGCCTTGATCGAGGCCGCCAGTTCCTCTAGCGACCCCGGGTCCATGCGCGTACGCGGCTGATACTTGCCGGGCTGCAGCGCATCGGTGGGCAGCGTCTGCAAGGCGCCCTTTTCGGATTCGTCCTCGCGGTTGGCGGCCAGCAATGCATCGAGGCCGCGGCCGAGGCCTTTGAGTTTGGGTGGGCTCATCCGGTCGTCTTTGTTTTGGAGTGGCTCATTGAATGGCGGGCAGTGTCTCTCACAAGGTCTTTACGCGCTCGATCATCTCGGCGGCAAAGGCCATGTAAGCCTGCGCGCCCTTGGCCGACTTGTCGAACACCACGCCGGGCATGCCGTGACTGGGCGCTTCGGCCAGGCGCACGTTGCGCGGCACGATGGCGGAGAACACCTTGTCGCCGAAGTGCCCCTCGAGCTGGGCCGAGACCTGCTGCTGCAGCGTGACGCGCGGGTCGAACATGACGCGCAACAGGCCGATGATCTTGAGATCGCGGTTCAGGTTGGCGTGCACCTTCTTGATCGAGCTGACCAGGTCGGACAAGCCCTCGAGCGCGTAGTACTCGCACTGCATCGGGATGATCACGCCATGCGCGGCGCACAGGCCGTTCAGGGTGAGCAGCGACAGCGAGGGCGGGCAGTCGATGAGGATGAAGTCGTAGTCGGCATCGAAGGGCGCGAGCGCATCCCGCAGCCGCTTTTCGCGCTTCTCGAGATTGACCAGTTCAACTTCCGCACCGGCCAGGTCGCGGTTGGCGGGCAGGACGTCGTAGCCACCGGTGGACGAGTTGACGCGCACGTCGGCAAGCCCGGACAGCCCCACCAGCAGGTGATAGACGGAAGTGGTCAGGCTGCGCTTTTCCACCCCGCTGCCCATGGTTGCATTGCCCTGCGGATCGAGGTCGATGAGCAGGGTACGCTGACCCGCCTGATGCAGGGCAGCAGCGAGATTGACGCAGGTGGTGGTCTTGCCCACCCCGCCCTTCTGGTTGGCTACACAGAAAATACGAGCCATGGTCGAGTTCAGAAGCTTCCGGTTGCAGGACGCGCACACGGTGTGCACATCCTCAAGTGTAGTTCAATGCGGCAGCGCAGCACGCGCGCCGGGCGTAATTTAAGCAGCATGTCCTGCAGGACTGCGGCGAATGATCAGCAGGTGGCGCTCGGCATCCAGCCCCGGCACCGTGAGTGGATGCACCTCGCTCAGCGCCCATCCGGCGGGCAGCACGGCAAGCTCATCGGCCGGATGCACGCCCTTCATCGCGTACAGCGCCCCACTCTCGGCCACCAGGTGACCGGCGAGATTGACGAAATCGGCCAGGCTGGAGAAGGCGCGCGAAATGACGCCGTCGGCCGCGCCGCCCGGCAGGCGATCGGGCTGTACCTGCTCGACCCGCGCGTTGATCACGCTGAAGTTGCCCAGCTTGAGCTCGATCTTGGCCTGCTGCTGGAACGTTGCCTTCTTGTTGACCGTTTCCACCGAGCTCACCACCAGTCCGCTGCGCACGATGGCCAGCGGAATGCCGGGCAGGCCGCCGCCGGAACCGATGTCGGCGAGCTTGCCCAGATCGCCCACCCAGGGCAGCACGGCGAGCGAATCGAGCAGGTGATGGGTGATCACTTCACGCGGATCGCGCAAGGCAGTGAGGTTGTAGACCCTGTTCCACTTCAGCAGCAGCTCGCCGAAGGCGAGCAGGCGATCGACGGTTTCCTGCGGCAGCACAAGGCCAAGCGCCGCGATGCCCTCATTCAGTTCGCGGGCGTGGGAAGCAAGTGCACCGCTCATGCCAGCTTCCGTCCTTCGTCCGCACGCGCAGCCAGATCGCGGCGCTTGAGCCACACCAGCAGCAGCGAAATCGCCGCCGGCGTGATGCCCTGGATGCGTCCGGCCTGGCCGATGGTTTCAGGTCTGTTGAGGTTGAGCTTCTGCTGCACTTCCTTGGACAGTCCCCGCACCTCGGAGTAATCGAGCGTGGGCGGCAGCGGCGTGGATTCGGCCTGCAGCTGACGCGCCACCTCGTCGTCCTGGCGGTCGATGTAGCCCTGATACTTGGCCGCAATCTCCAGCTGCTCGACCACCTGCGGATCGGCTTCGGGCTGCTCGGGCGCGCCCGGCAGGCTCATCAGGGCGGCATAGCTGGTTTCGGGCCGGCGCAGCAGTTCGAAGTAGCGGTACTCGCGCTCGAGCGGCTTGCCGAACACGCGGAGCTGGTCTTCCGCCGGAATCGCATCCGGGCGCGCCCAGCTCGACTTGAGGCGGGCGGATTCGCGCTCGATCCCCTCGCGCTTGGCGCAGAAGGCCGCCCAGCGCACATCATCGACCAGGCCAAGCTCACGGCCCTGTTCGGTGAGGCGCAGATCGGCATTGTCTTCGCGCAGCTTCAGGCGGTACTCGGCACGCGAGGTGAACATCCGGTACGGCTCGGCCACACCCCGCGTGATGAGATCGTCGACCAGCACGCCGAGGTAGGCCTCGTCGCGACGCGGGCACCAGGGCTCGCGCCCCTGCACCTGCAGCGCCGCATTGGCACCGGCCAGCAAGCCCTGCGCCGCGGCTTCTTCGTAGCCGGTGGTGCCGTTGATCTGACCGGCGAAGAACAGCCCGCCGATGGACTTGGTCTCGAGACTGCTCTTGAGGTTGCGCGGATCGAAGTAGTCGTATTCGATCGCATAGCCCGGACGCAGGATGTTTGCATTCTCCAGCCCGCGGATGCTGCGCACGATGTCGAGCTGCACATCGAAAGGCAGCGAGGTCGAGATCCCGTTGGGGTAGATCTCGTGCGTCGTCAGCCCTTCCGGCTCAAGGAAGATGTTGTGGCTGTCCTTGTCGGCGAAGCGGTGGATCTTGTCTTCGATCGACGGGCAGTAGCGCGGCCCCACGCCCTCGATCACGCCGGAATACATCGGCGAGCGGTCGAGGTTGGCGCGGATGATGTCGTGGGTGCGGGCGTTGGTGCTGGTCATCCAGCACGGCAGCTGTGCCGGATGCTGGCTGACCGAGCCGAGGAAACTGAACACCGGCTCGGGGTTGTCGCCGGGCTGCTCGCTCATCACCGAGAAATCGATGCTGCGGGCATCGAGCCGCGGCGGCGTGCCGGTCTTGAGGCGGCCCTGTGGCAGCGCGAGCTCCTTGAGGCGCTGGCCGAGCGACACCGCCGGGGGGTCGCCCGCACGGCCCGCAGAATAATGCTGCATGCCGACATGGATCAGGCCGTTGAGGAAGGTGCCGGCGGTCAGCACCACGGTGGGGGCCTCGAAACGCAGGCCGATCTGGGTGACGACGCCGGTGACGCGGTCGCCGACCACGGTGAGATCATCCACCGCCTGCTGGAACAGCATCAGGTTGGGCTGGTTTTCCAGCCGCTTGCGGATCGCCGCCTTGTACAGCACACGGTCGGCCTGGGCACGAGTCGCGCGCACCGCCGGCCCCTTGGAGGCATTGAGGATGCGGAACTGGATGCCGCCCTCGTCGGTGGCCTGCGCCATCGCACCGCCGAGCGCATCGACTTCCTTGACCAGATGGCCCTTGCCGATACCGCCGATCGACGGGTTGCAGCTCATCGCCCCCAGGGTCTCGATGTTGTGGGTGAGGAGCAGCGTCTGCGCGCCCATGCGCGCCGCCGCCAGGGCAGCCTCGGTCCCGGCGTGACCGCCGCCGACCACGATGACATCGAAACGGGTGGGATAGAGCATGGCGCGCTCCGCGCAGTAAACCTTTTGGGAAGGGGCGAGATTCTACGCTTTCGTACCGCAAAAACCTAGCACCTGCATCCCATGTTCCACGAAATAACCATTTTTAAACATGGTTTTATACTTCGAGACGGGACGGGTTCCGCAACTTCGTGCAGCGCTGTCGTGTGCTCAGTCCGGGTTTGATGTGTCGTCGGAAAACTCATTGGCAATGCGCTTGAACGCGTCTTCCACGGCAAGGAAAGCATCCACGATTGCCGGATCGAAATGCCTGCCCCGACCGTCCCTGATGATCTCCGCAGCACGATCATGGGTAAAAGCGGGCTTGTACACCCGTCGGCTGATCAATGCATCATAGACATCGGCCACCGCCATCAAACGCCCCGGCAAGGGTATCTGCTCACCCTGCAGACCGCGCGGGTAGCCCGTTCCATCCCAGCGCTCGTGATGACTCAGGATCAGTTCGCGCGCAAGGCCCAGAAATGAACTGGTGCCGAGGCGTTCCTCGGCCACCTCAAGTGCCTTGCTGCCGTACAGGACATGCTGCTTCATCTCCTCGAACTCTGCGGGCGTGAGCGCGCCCGGCTTAAGGAGGATCACATCGCGCACGGCAACCTTGCCAATATCATGCAGGGGCGCGCAGCGATAGAGCAGGTCGATGGTCTCCTCGTCGAGGAACGTGCGATAGCCATCCAGCTGGCTCAGGTACTCGGCAAGCACCCGGACATAGCGCTGTGTCCGCTTGATATGGCCGCCGGTTTCCGAATCGCGGTATTCAGCCAGCGTTGCAAGGGCCTCGATCGTGACCTGCTGGGTCAGGGTCAGTTCTGCGGTGCGTGCCTGGACGAGCGCTTCGAGTCCCCGTTCGTAGCGCTTGAGCGCCAGGTGGTTGCGCACCCGCGCTTTCACCACCACCGGCTCGAACGGTTTGCGGATGTAATCCACCGCGCCCAGCGCGAGCCCATTGGCTTCGTCGCCGGTCTGATCGAGCGCGGTAATGAAAACCACGGGAATGTGCGCGGTCGCCGAATCACTTTTAAGTCTGCGGCAGACCTCGTACCCGTCCATGTCCGGCATCATGACATCCAGCAGAATGATGTCCGGCTGGGGCGAGGCATGGGCGATTTCCAGGCCTTTCCTGCCTGATACGGCGGCGTGCACGACGTAATCCGCGCGCAGCAACTGGCGCAGCAGTTCGATGTTCTCGGGGGTGTCGTCAACAACCAGAACGCTCTGCTTGTCCGTGCATTCGATTGTCATTTCATGTGCTTTTCAACGTGACCTGATAGCGTAACCCGAATCGGTGATCAAGGTCATCGGCCAGTTCGTCGAGTACGGGCAAGGCGCGTTCAAAGTCGAACGCGCGAACACACTCGTCCAGTCGCGCCAGGGGCCCGATGCCGGATCCGAGCCCCGCCTGCAAGGCATCCAGTTCTTCGACCGCATCGGTATTGCTGGTCGCCAGCAGCTGACGCAAGCGGTCAAGATGCGCCTGCAGCGCGTCCCGGTCCAACGGGGCTGCGGGGGCATCCGGCACCGGCTCAAGCCGGCCCAGGCCATCGATGACTTCCGACAGGGTGCGCTCGACCGCGCCGACACAGCGTTCGATGCGATCCCGCTGCGCTGCATGCCTGCAGGCCATCTCGAGCGCCGTCGCATCGGCTGCGAGCATGGTCGCGCCGATTGAGGCCGACACACTCTTCAGGGAATGGGCCAGGCGCGTCGCCGTCGGAGGGTCCTTGTCGGCGAGCGCGGCGCGGAATCGCGCAACGAAGTCTTGCTGCCCCTGCAGGAAAAGCCGCAGCAGTTTGCGGTACGTGCGCTCGTCGCCATTCGACACGGCCAGGCCCGCCGCCGTATCGATGCCAGGCAAGCTCACCGGGAAGGCTTCGCACACTTCGCCGCCAGGCCTGACATCCATCTCCGCACCGACGCGAACCTGCGGATGAATCCACCTGGCCATCGTCATGAACATCTTGACCACATCGAGCGGCTTGTCGATCTGGTCGTTCATCCCCACGCCCATCGCCTTTTCGCGATCGCCCGCCATGACATCCGCCGTCATCGCAATGACAGGCAAGTCCTTCCATCGCGGGTCCGAGCGAATCGCCCGGGTCGCCTGGAAACCATCCATCACCGGCATCTGCAGATCCATCAGCACGCCATCGAACGCCTCACGCCCCAGCCACTCCAGCGCCTCGCGCCCATTGCTGGCGATGCGGGTGGAAATCCGCGCGTTGGTCAGGAGATCAGTTGCAAGCTCCTGGTTGAGTTCATTGTCTTCCACCACCAGCACATGCGCGCCGCGCAGACGTTCGATCACCGCCCTGTTCTCGGCATCACGCATCGCCCGATGGGCGCGCAGCGGCACCTTGTATCCGTGGACACGCTGAATAGCGTCAAGCAGCGACGACGGCGTCACCGGCTTTGCGATCACCTCGTCCGCAGCGGCGTCCGCCGGCACTTCGCCAGGATCGCGCGCGGTGACCATGATCACTTTTGGCTGCTGCGCATGAGGCCATTCGGCACGGATACGGCGCGTACATTCCAGCCCATCCATGCCGGGCATCACCCAGTCCATGAGCACCAGGCCATACGGCGTGCCATCCCGGCACGCGGCGTCGATCTCGGCAAGGGCCTGTTCGCCGCTTGCGGCGGTGCGAACCCTGAAGCTCAGCAGCGTAAGCATGGCGCTCAGAATATCGCGCGCACTGCTGTTGTCATCGACGATCAGCACGCGCATGCCCTTGAGGTCGTCGACCGGCTGCAAGCGCTCATCCACGGCATCGGCCCGGCAGGGCAGCGAGATGGTGAAGTGGAACTCACTGCCCTGCCCTTCCACGCTGTGCACGCCGATATGCCCGCCCATCATCTCGACCAGGTTCTTCGAAATCGCCAGGCCCAGCCCGGTCCCACCAAAGCGGCGTGTCGTGGACGTGTCAGCCTGGGTAAAGTGCTTGAACAGCTGGTGCTGCTGCGCCGGACTGATGCCAATCCCGGTGTCGCGGACGGAAAACCTGAACGTTGCCCTCTGTGCGTGCGCTGCGGCGCCGGTGTCGCCGGCTTCAGGCACCCCGGGCTCACGGGATAGCACCTCAACCTTGAGCACGACCTCGCCAGACTCGGTGAATTTCACCGCGTTGTAGCCCAGATTGGTGAGCACCTGGCCAATTCGCAGCGGATCGCCAGCAAGCTGCTGCGGCACATCGGGCCGAACGTCCAGCAGCAGTTCCAGGCCCTTCTGCTCGGCCTTGAGGCCCACCACGTTCGCAAAATCGGTGAGCACATCCTGCAGGCTAAACGGCACTTCCTCGAGTTCCAACCTGCGTGCCTCGATCTTGGAAAAGTCGAGAATGTCATTGATCAGCCCCAGCAGTGATCCTGCAGAACGCTGCACTCTGACCAGATAGTTGCGCTGGCGCGGCGTGAGCTCGGACTCGAGCACCAGATGCACCATGCCGGTGACGACATTCAGCGGGGTACGGATCTCATGGCTCATGTTGGCCAGGAAGTCGGACTTGGCCTCATTCGCCGCATCTGCCGCCTGCCGGGCCTTCTCGAGCTCGATTTCACCCTGCTTGCGGGCCGTGATATCGAGCATCGCACCCAGCATGCGAACGGGCCGGCCAGCATCGTCGGACACAACCTGTACGATCTGTTCGACATACCGGCGCCCCCCCGTCCCCGCCTGCACGATCCGGTGTTCGAACTGCAGCCGTCGTGACGGATCGTGCCACGCGTTCTCGAGCGCTGAACGCACCCTCTTCCTGTCGTCCGGATCCACCGCATCCAGAAAGCGCGCCCAGGTCGGTGCGACTGCGTCCGGTTCGAAGCCGAAAATGCGAAACAGCTCTTCCGACCACTGCTGCCGGTCGTCCTTGCGCGTCCACACCCAGCTTCCCAGATGCGTCATCTCCTGCGCGCCCTCCAGGATGGTCCTGCTCTCGGAAAGTGCCTCGGTCGTAGCCGACAGTTCTGCCGTGCGCTCGACGACTCTCGTCTCGAGTTCGCTCTGTATCTTGCTCAGCTCGGCAGTGCGTTCGGCAAATCCGCGCGCCAGCGCCTCGAGCTCGTCACCCGTGCCCAGCGGAGCGCCAAGCGCCTCAGCCGCATCGTTGGAGGTCACACGCCGGTAGAGCTCAAGAATCGGACGCGCGATGGAGTTTCCGATCCACGCCGAGACAAAGACCGCGATCAGGGTCAGCACGCCGCCCAGCAGCAACAGGCGCTGCGTGACGGCCCAGACCGCCGTGTTGCGGACGGATTCGGGTACGCCGACCTCGACCTCCAGCCCGAGGTCATGCAGCAGGGGAGTCCGTGCGTCGGGCCGGAAGCGCTGGCTGATGTAGGACGGGCCTTCGACGTGATTGAATGCGATCAGCTCGCGCTCGCCATCGATCAGACGAAAATACGCTTGTGGAAGGTCGACCTGATTGCGCCTGCCGATTGCGCCAAGATCGAACTCGACCACAACTGCGCCCTGCACGGTCTTGTAGAAGTAAATGGGGATGGCCACCACCAGACGGTCGACTTCCGGCCGTATGAACAGGGCCCGGGTTCCAAGCGCCAGCGCGCTGCGCAATTCGCGCGAGGCGTTGTAATCGACGACGCCGCTATCGGTCTGGAACACCGGCCGGCCGTCGAAATCGACCAGCGAAAACACCGCGACATCGCGCCCTTCGGCAAAGTTTTCCGTCAGCTTCGGCAGGTAGGTGCTGCGCCCCTGCGCATCGACGAGGCCGTTGACGACGAGCTGGTTGTCGGCAAGGCGCTCGGTGTTCTCGACCAGATACGCAATCCGCTGCTCCAGCAGTGCCTGCGTCGACCTTCCCGCGCCCTGGAGCGTTTGCTGCATCTGATGCTCGATGTTGCCGTCGAGCAGCACCGCGACGAGCGCGGTCGCAAGAATCATGGTCGCGGCCACGAAGCCAGCAACCTGCAGCACCAGACGGCGCTTCAGACTGCGCCCGTGGTGCGCGCCGGAAGACGAAGCGGAACGTTCAGTATCCATCGCGGCGCGTGTCCGGATCAGTGCTCGGCACGCACGATTGCACCATTGCTCGCGTAGCGTGCCATATGAAAGTTCTCAACCCCCATTGCGTCGTGGCGCCGGGGCGAAAAGGCCGGCGCATACCGTCGCACCGCGCCCTCGAAGGGTGGCAGGGATTCGAGCGCGCGTTGCACCGCGGCATGCTCGGTCGTCCCTGCCTGCTGAACTGCCAGCGCCAGAAGATGCACGCTGTCATATGCCTGCGCAACGGCCTGCGGCACCGGAACGTCCTGATTCCGGTCCAGCGCGTAACGCGCACGGTAGCGCTGCTCCAGCGCCTGGCTCGCGGCGCGGCTGTTGCCGACAAAGGTAAAGGTCTGGAAGAAGCTGAGATCCACCTTTGCCAAAGCCTCGCTGTTGTCGCCCCAGAAATCGCCACAGCTGATGCCCCAGTGCGACACGACGCGCGTCAGCACGCCACGCTCGGCCAGGCGCTTCACGATCCGCCCGCCCTCATCGGGCGCAGCGATCATCATCAGTACGTCTGCGCCGCTCCGCTCCACCCGGGACACCTGAAGCTCGAAATTGGTCTCACCGCGATTGAAACTCTCTGCCGCCACGAAATCGAGTCCCCGCTCCTTGAGCTCCGCGCGCATCGACTCAAGGTTGCCGCGCCCCCACAACGAGTTCTCGAACAGAATGGCCGGCCGCTGGCCATGGCGCAGTACGTGCTCAATAACGAAAGGTGCAACCAGCGTATCGGAAGCAGACACGCGAAATACCGGATCGGCCGCGCGATCCAGGGCAATCACCTCGGCGGCAGCCGCCCACGGCACGACGAAGGGCAAGCCGGCGCGGCGCACGACATCGCCTTGTGCCACTGCGACGCTGGACTGCACGCCGCCAAGCACACCGACCACATCCGGACGGGAAGCGAAATATTCCATGTCGCTCACGCCCAGGCTTGGCAAACCCTTGTGATCGCGTGCAATCAGTTTCAGCTTCCTGCCCAGCACGCCGCCGGAAGCGTTGATCTCGTCAATCGCCAATGCCGCACCACGCCTGAAACCCAGACCGGCGCTGCGACACTCCTGCGAGAGATCGGCATCCAGCCCGACAACCATCTCATCGCCACGACCATACTTGCGATCGAGCAGCTCCTCGGACAGGGACAGCACATCGGCGCCGATCACCTCCTCGAAAATGCCCGGAATGTGCTCGGTCGCAGCCGCAAACTGTGCACGCTCCTGTGCGGTCAGCTGGTGGATCGAGACACCCGACAGCCGAATGGTCTCGAGCAGCGCCTCCTCGCGTCGACGGGTTTCGGCACGCTCCCAGGGCGTCAGCTCGCGCGCGGTGTCGATCAACAGCGCCTGTTCGCTTGCGGACAGGCGGTCAAACACCTGCGCACTGATCATGAAGATGTATCCCAGATACCCGTGACTGCTCAGGGTCAGGTGCGACTGCACCTCGTGCAGGCCCATGCTGACGATCGCCACCAGGGGATTCTCCTGGCCATCCACAGCCTGATCGGCCAGCGCCTGGCGGGTCGCATGAAAGTCGATCGGGATCGAATGCGCCCCAAAGGCATGGAACTGCTCCATCAGCAGGCGGCTTTTCATGATGCGGATATTCATTCCCGCGAAATCGGCGGGGCTGCGCAGCGGCCTGTTTGCAGTGAAATGCTTGAATCCGTTTTCCCAGAAGGTGACGCCGATCAGATCAATGTCGCGCAGCTTCCCGAGCAGAATTCGACCGGGTTCGCCGTCGAGCATGTCGTACAGGTCTTCGCGCGCAGGAAAATAGAATGGCAGGTCTGCGTACTGCATGGCCGGCAAGGACACGCTCACCTTGGCTGTCGGGGTCAGCAGGATGTCGAGTTCGCCACGACGCGCCATCTCCAGCATCTGATCGTCGGTGCCGAGCTGCTGGGCGGGAAAGACCTTCACCTGCAGCTGTCCGCCGCTGCGCTCGGCAACAAGCGCTGCAAAGCGCGCCGCCGCCTGATGCAAGGCACTGTCTTCGGGAATGTTGTGTCCGAAACGCAGCACATCGATCGCAGCAGGTGCCACTTCGTTGCTCACGACGGGTTCAGAGTTGTCGCGATACACCAGCGATGTAGCCAGGAGCAACGCAATCAACAGGATCAGCCCGATGACGGCTGCAACAGGATTCTTGAACATGGCACCACTCCGGCCCGGACGGCACATGCACACCGCATTTCGCCCAGCAAAATCCTTATCGGCGCCAAGATTATCACTTTATGCATAACCGTCGCGGGAACATTCTCACGCATTGCTGTCGATCAGCCAGGGTACTGAGGGCGCACACGAACGGCCGCCACCACCCCGGCAATCAGCAAGGCAATGCCGGCCAGTGTCAGCGGCTCCGGCCAGACGCCACGCAGGATGAAGGCGTAGCTCAGCGCAGCAAGGGTTTCGAACACGATCAGCTGGCCCACCATTGCCGTGGGCAGACGCTGGCTGGCCTGATTCCAGCACAGCGTGCCGAGCCAGGAGGCGAGCAGCGCAATCGCGAGCATCAGACCAAAAAAGAAGGCCGGTCGCGGCCCGAGCGGCATCGGAAAGCTGCTGTCGGAAAGCGCCATTCCGCCCCACAGCAACACATAGCCCCCCAGCGCCAGCGGCAGCGTGGCCAGTCCCTGAGCCGTCGCCCATACGCGCGGGCTGCGGTCGGGATGCTCGCGCAGCCAGTCCGCATTGCGGATCGGATACCACGTCCAGCACACCACCGCGCCCAGGCCGAGCACGCCCCCCACGATGTAACGCCCGGCGTCGGCATCGGCGTCCGCCCGCAATGCGTTCAGCTCCACCTGATTGACGCAGGCAATCCCGACGGCGATCACCAGCAGGGGCAAGGCCAGCCGTGACCACGGCAGGCGCCCGTCCCGATCGCCGTTACGCAGGTTCGACACGATGGCGATCACCACCGGCAAGGTGCCGATCAGCATCGTCGGCAAGGGGCCGCCGGCGCGCTGAATCGCACTGGACAGAAAGAAGTAGTAAAGAAGGTTGCCGATCGCCGCCAGCTTGAGCGCATCCCTCCAGTCGGCACGCGTCAGCCGCGCCAGGCCCCGGCGGTCAATCCACGCCAGTGGCAGTGCAATCAGACCAAAGGCGAGATAACGCCCGACCACCTGCAAGGCCGGAGGATATTCCTCCAGCAGCATGGGGCCGACAAACACCAGCCCCCACAACAAACCTGCGCCGAGGGCGTACAGGACACCGAGCCACATGAGGAGCATTCCGCTTCAATGAATTGCGGCAGTGTCCCGCTTTGCGGCGCATGCGTCTTGTATCGGATTGCGGTTTGCTCAGCACCGCACCTGGCGCTGATACTTCGCCGGCGTCACCCCGTAGCGGCGCGAAAAGGCGCGCGTCAGATGCGCCTGATCGGACAGGCCGACCGTCACTGCCACCTGGGCAGCAGTCACGCCAGTCGCCAGCAGGCGCTTGGCCTCGGCCAGCCGCAGCGCCATCAACATCTGGTGCGGACTCACGTGGTAGCAGGCCTGGAAACTTCGCAGAAAATGATAAGGGCTCAGATCGGCCACAGCGGCAAGCTCGGCAAGCGAAACCCGGGCGTCCAGGCTCGCGTGCAGAAGGTCGATCACGCTGGCAAAACGTGGCGCACCTTCGGCGGGCAATGGCCGCGACACCTTGGCGTGGCGCCGGAATGCCGCCAGCAGATCGAGCATCAGACCATCCGCCTCGAGCGCGTCATCTGCGCGCCACAGGGAATCGAGCAGCGTTCCGACGCGGGCAGCCGTCGTCGCGTCCTGGCACACCGCATCGTGAAACCACCATCCCGCTTCACCGGTGATCGTCTCCACCACGGCTGCGTCGACGTAGATCATCCGGTAGCGCCATCCGCCTTCGGTTTCGGCCCGCCCCGTATGCAGTTCGCCGGGATTCATCAGCACCAGCGACCCGGGGGGCGCCAGGTGCTCGCCACCGCGGTAGCGGAAACGCTCGACACCGGACTCGATCGCGCCCAGCCCGAACCCGTCATGCGCATGCGGCTCAAAGGCGTGTCGCACGATGTGAGCGCGATAGCACTCGACGCCGTCGAACTGCGCTGGACGCCGGAACTCTGCAGCATCGCGCAGATCGTCAAATTTTGTCGGCACACCTTCCATCACGCAAACATAGCACGACCGCGAAAAACGCCCACTCAGGCAGCCCCCGGCCCCAATGGCAGCGCAGTCTTGTCGATCACCCGGCGCAGCACGAAGCTCGAGTGCACGCCGGTCACGCCGGCAATGCGGGTCAGGCGGTTGAGCAGCAGCTCCTGGTAGGCGTCCATGTCGGCCACCACCACCTTGAGCTGATAGTCGGCTTCCTGACCGGTAATCAGCAGGCACTCTAGGACCTCGGGGATGACTGCAACCTGCGACTCGAAATTGACGAAGCGCTCTGGCGTATGGCGGTCCATCGAAATGTAGATCAGCGCCATCAGCGACAGGCCGAGCTTGCGCGCATCGAGCATGGCGCGATAGCCGGTGACAAGGCCGGACTCTTCCAGCGTGCGCACCCGGCGCAGACAGGACGAAGGCGACAGGCTGATGCGGTCGGCAAGGTCCTGATTGCTGATACGGCCTTCGTCCTGCAACACCTCGAGGATCTGGCGGTCGTAGCGGTCGAGCTGCATGCAATGTCTCCGATCGCGTTTCAATCGGCAGATTCTTGCATCAAACCCGAGCTCAATGCAGTGGATGGCGTAAAAATGACCGGCCCGGCCAACTGCGGCTCAGCCGGGATCACACCCTCTCGGCAGATCGCGTTCGGCGGCAGTGACAGTAGACGAACTGCTGAACCGCACCCGAGGGCGTCGCGTGTGCCTCCCGTTCATGTGCGAGCAGTTCGAACGGTGCGCCGAACGTGGCATGCAATTCACTGGCGCTGTAGCGCATGACCGGCAGCCCGCTGCACTTGGTTGGTCCATCTTCGGCAAAGGTCGCGACGATCACATGGCCATCCGGCTTCACCACCCGCAGTACCGTCTCGATATAGGCACGGCGCTCCTGCGCCGTGGTCAGGAAATGAAAAACCGCGCGGTCATGCCAGATGTCGATGGATTGGCTGGGCAGATCGGCGTTCGTGATATCCGCTGCCACCCAGTTGATCGTGTGCGCAGACGCGCCGAGCCGTGCCCTGGCGACCGCGAGCGCCGCTTCCGAGAGATCAAGCACGGTGAGTGCCGAATAGCCCTCCCGCAGCAGATCGTCGACCAGCGTCGATGCCCCGCCGCCTACATCCAGCACCGCTGCCGATCGCGGCAGACCGGTCTCGCGGATGAGGCGAAGGGAACGCAGCGCATGATCCTGAAACCAGCTCACGCCTTCGGCGGGAACGTCCGAGTAGACCTTCTCCCAGTGCGCCCGGGATTGCATTGACTGACCCATTGATCACCTGTCCGTGTTACATCAGATCGAGCGGGATTTTCAGGTAGCGCACCCCGTTGCTCCCCGGGGGCGGCAGCTTGCCTGCGCGGATGTTCACCTGTATCGCGGGCAGCATCAGCTGTGGCAGATCCAGGGTGGCGTCGCGCTGCGTTCTCATGGCAATGAACGCCGCCTCGGTGATGCCATCCCTGACATGAATGTTCTGTGCCCGCTGCTGCGCCACGCTGCTGAGGCCGCATGCCTCGCGCCCTGCAGTCGGGTAGTCATGGCACAGGTACAGGCGAGTACTGGCAGGCAGCGCCAGCAGACGGCTGATGGAGCGATACAGGGTGGCGGCATCGCCCCCCGGAAAATCGCACCGTGCTGTGCCGACATCGGGCATGAACAGCGTATCGCCGACGAACACCGTGTCGTCGCCGACCCGGTAAGCGATGTCGGCTGGCGTGTGTCCGGGCACATGCAGCGCCTGCGCCGGAAGCGGACCGATGCTGAAGCACTCGTCCGCCGCAAAGAGGTGGTCGAACTGCGTGCCCTCGCAGCTGAATCCCGTCCCCAGATCATAGACGTCGCGAAACACCTGCTGAACCTCGCGAATACGGGCGCTGATGCCCACCTTGCCGCCGACGATGCTGCGCAGATAGGCCGCGGCAGACAGATGGTCGGCATGCGCATGCGTTTCGAGCAGCCACTCGACCTTCAGCGCGCGAGCACGCACGAAGTCGATGATCCGGTCGGCACCGCTGGTGGAGGTGCGCCCCGAAACCGGATCGAATCCAAGCACCGGATCGATGATTGCGCATTCGCTGCCGACGCCGGCGTACACCACGTAGCTGAACGTACCCGATGCGGCGTCGAAGAATGGCTCTGCCAGCGTCTTCACGAAGAGTGTCCTGGTGGTTGAGGGAAGATGGGCACGGCCGACGGACTAAAGGCGAAAGATCGAACCGGTGGCACGAGATCCGCACCACCGATCCGCTCCGCGAACAGGCCTCGATCAGTAGGTCTTGTACGGCAGGAACTTGCCGGACATGGTGATGCTGACGCGGTCGCCTGCGGGGTCGGGCTCGCGCTGCAGATCCATCTTGAAATCGATCGCGGACATGATGCCGTCGCCGAACTCTTCGTGGATGAGCTCCTTGAAGGTCGTGCCATACACGCTGATGAGCTCGTAGAAACGGTAGATCAGCGGATCGGTCGGCACGGCGGTGGGCAGCGAACCCTTGTAGGGCACGGCCTGCAGCACGGGAATGGCCTCGGGCGGCAGGGCGAAGGTATCGGCAACGATTGCAGCCTGTTCCGCGGTGAAAGCCATCTGCCCCAGACAGGCCGAGGTGACCCACTCCTTTGCCAGGCCGATCTTTACGGCCACATCCGCCCACTTGATGCCCTTGGCAATCTTGGCGGCCACGATCATTTCGGTAACGTCATTGCGGTTCATGTGATCTCTCCTTGAGGAAACTACTGATTAACAACTTTCTTGAGCTGCGGGACCGGACGTGCGGTTTCGGGCGCCAGTGCGGCCTGTTGCTCCTCGGCCAGCCCCGGGCGCACCACCGGCGGGTGTTTCGGGTCGTACTGGGCGAGCTCGCCGCCACCTGCATAGTCCTTCGATCGATTGACGAGGAAGTCGACCAGGTGATTGCGAATCCGGTAGTACTGCGGGTCGTGATGCATTTCGGCGCGGGTGCGGTTGCGCGGCATCGTGATCTCGACGATCTCGGCAACCTTCGCCAGGGGACCGTTGCTCATCAGGATCACCTTGTCGGCGAGCAGGATGGCTTCGTCCACATCGTGGGTGATCATGAAAACGGTCTGGTGCGTGGCCTGCACGACCTTCAGCAACTCGTCCTGAATGGTGCCGCGGGTCAGTGCATCGAGTGCGCCGAAGGGCTCGTCGAGCAGCAGCATCTTGGGCTGGATCGCAAATGCGCGGGCGATGCCAACGCGCTGCTTCATGCCCCCGGACAGTTCGGCCGGCTGCTTGTGGATGGCATGCCCGAGTCCGACCATTTCGAGGTATTCGGTGCAGTGTGCTGCGATCTTCGCCTTCGACCAGTCCGGCCACTTCGACTTCACCGCAAACGCCACGTTACCGAGCACCGACATCCAGGGCATCAGGGCGTGGCTCTGGAACACCACCCCACGGTCCAGGCTCGGTCCCTTGACCTCGCGGCCATTCATGATGACCACGCCGCCCGAAGCCTCCTCGAGGCCTGCAAGCACATTCAGGATCGTCGTCTTGCCGCAGCCCGAATGCCCGATGATGCAGACAAACTCGCCCTTTTCGATGGAAAAATGAATGTCTTCGAAAACCGGCGTACCGACTTTTCCGTCACTGGTCGGATAGGCCTTTTTCAGGCCTTCCACGCTGAGATAATGATTGGTCATGGCATCAGTCCCGGTAGGTGACCATCTTCTGCAACACACCGAAGGCGAAGTCGAGCAGCATGCCGACGAGGCCGATCATGGTGATTGCAAAGATCACGTTAGGCAGGGCGAGGTTGTTCCACTCGTTCCACACGAAATAGCCGACCCCCGTTCCGCCGACCAGCATCTCGGCTGCGACGATGACGATCCAGGCAATGCCCATGGAGATGCGCATGCCGGTCAGGATGGTCGGCGCTGCCGCCGGCAGGATGACCTGGAAGGCCTTGCGCATCGGGCCCACTTCGAGCGTGCGCGCCACGTTGATCCAGTCGCGCCGCACCGACGCAACACCGAACGCGGTGTTGAGCAGCATCGGCCACATCGAGCAGATGAAGATGACGAAGATGCCCGATACGTCGGAGTCCTTCAGCACGTACAACGCCAGCGGCATCCACGCCAGCGGCGAGATCGGCTTGAGTACCTGGATGAAGGGGTTGAGCGCCCGCGTCATCAGCGGCGACATGCCGATGATGAATCCAAGCGGCAGGGCCACCAGGGTGGCGAGGAAGAATCCCGCGCCGACGCGCATCAGCGAGTAGGCGATCTGGATGCCGATCCCCTTGTCGTTGGGGCCATTGTCGTAGAAGGGGTCGGACAGGAAATGCACGAAGGTGCGCCCGACCGCCGACGGCGTCGGAAAGCCCTCGGCCTTGCCCGCGCCTTGCCCCATCAGGGCGGCGTATTCCGCGTCGGCGGCGGACACCACTACGTTGTCCGACGGCAGCGTCGCGTAGTGCCAGATGCCAATGAAGCAGGCAAAGAGCACGAGCGACAGCAGTGCGGCACGCATAGGCAGGTGCTTGTTCATGGCTGCACCCCCTTGCCGCAGGGTGAAAGGACGTCTGCCCATCCGTGCTGACGGGACAGTTCCGGCGCATCCGGGCGGATGTTGAGTCGTTGCGAACTGGCTGACATGATGGTCTCTCTGTTATGGAGTGGGCCCGGCCTCACGCCCCGGCTGAAAGGCCTTTCAGGTAGGCCTCGGGCTGCGCAGGATCGAACTCCTTGCCCAGAATCATGTGCTTCTTGTAGGTCTGCGCCGGCGCCTCCAGCCCAAGCTCGGCCATGCGCTTCTTCGCATCGGTGGCGAGATACACGCGCTCGGCGATGTCCTGGTAATTCACGTCGCCCTTGATGTAGCCCCAGCGCTTCATCTGCGTCAGCATCCACACCCCCATCGAATGCCAGGGGAAGGGGTCGAACGCAATCCGGTTGGGCTCGCTGAGCACACGTCCCAGACCATCGGCATAGCGCCCGACCAGCACCTGCTCCACGACGGTCTGCGGCTGGTTGAGATAGTTCGCCGGCGCAATCATCTCGGCCACGCCCTTGCGGTTCTCGGCCTTGTTGACGTATGCGGTGGCACCGATGATCGAGCGCACGAGCGCAGCGAAGGTGTTGGGGTTCTGGTTGACGAAATCCTCGGTCGCAGCGAAGGCGCAGCACGGGTGGTTGTCCCAGATCTGGCTCGTCAGCAGATGAATGAAGCCGACCTTCTCATAGACCGCACGCTGGTTGAACGGCTCGGCGACGATGAAGCCGTCGAGGTTTCCGGAACGCATGTTCGCAACCATGTCGGGCGGCGCCATCACGCGCAGTTGCACATCCTTGTCCGGGTCCAGGCCATGGGCGGCAAGGTAGTGACGCAGCAGGAAGTTGTGCATCGAGTAATCGAACGGGATCGCGAACTTCATGCCCTTCCAGTTGCGGGGGTCGCGATTGTTCTTGTGCTTCACATGGAGGGTGATGGCGTTGCCGTTGATGTTCTCCATCACCGGCATCACCATCGGCGCCGCGGTCGAGCCTGCGCCGAGCGAGATCGCCAGCGGCATTGGCGACAGCATGTGCGATGCGTCGAATTCCTTCGCCAGCACCTTGTCGCGCACAATCGCCCAGCCTGCCGTCTTCTGCAGCGTGACATTCAGCCCTTCACGACCATAGAAGTCGGCGGCGCCCGCAAAGATGATCGGCGTCGCGCAGGTGATGGGCAGGAAGCCCACCGTCAGATCCTTCTTCTCCAGCGGCCCGGCCTTCTCCAGCGTCATGGCCTGGAGGTCGGAAATCGGCATCATGCTGGCAATCGCGGCCATCGCCGCATTGGCGCCAACCGCCTTCAGGAACCGGCGACGGGTCGCGTCCTGCGGGAATATCGCACGCACCAGCGCGGCTTCAACAAAATCGGTGGAGAGGCTTTCGGCCTTCTCGCCGCGCAGGCTGCGCGCGCGTGCCGCTTCGGCATCATGTTCGTGCTGGCTGCCATGCTGACCACAGGAGCAGCGGCCGAGTGCGACATCGGCCGCATAGGGGCGATAGAGGTTTTCGTCTTTCATGGCTGGGCACCTTTTCTCTGGAAGGGAAAAATCTGTTGTCGTTCGAATGCTGGCGGCGTCAGGCGGCAAGGCGCTGGCGCAGGCTACCTGCCTCCAGCCTTGCCACCACCTCACCGTTGCGGCGCTGGTTCATGCGCAACATGTCGGCGGTGTCCTCGACCACCACCCACTCCCCGTCCGTGCAGGGCAAGCCATGCACCACGACCGGAAGCGATTTCGTTTTGAGCCGTATCACGGGTTGAACATGCGCATAGCCCGGGTGCTGACGGCCAAGCAGGTCATGCGCAATGGCGGCGGCCTGTTTGGCGATCGGCTCGATGAAGCGGCAGGGCATGCCGGACAGGCTGACGCAGTCGCCCAGCGCATACACGTCGCTGGCACTGGTCTGCATGCTGACCGGATCAACCACGATGCCGCGCTCGAACTCGAGCCCTGCAGCGCGCGCAATGCGGTCTTCAGTGACCAGGCCGGTGGCCGCGACAACCTCGTCGGCGTCGATGCGGAGGCCGCCGGCAGTGACGATGTGCTTGCTGCCATCCGCCGCAGGGGTGACCGAAGCGACCTGCGCCGATCCAGTGAATTCGACACCAAGCGCTTCAAGACTCAGGCGCAGGCGCTCGCCGGCGAGCGGCGGCAGCAAGGCCGCCAGCGGTGTGGCCTGCAGGTCGAGCAAGGTCACTGCGTGGCCGGCACGGGCGAAGTCTTCTGCAAGTTCGCAACCCACCATGCCGGCGCCGATGATTGCAACGCGACGCTTTCCCGATACCAGCCTGGCGCGCAGCCCCGACCAGCCCGCAAGGTTGTTGACCCGCCAGCACACGTCGGCAGGCAGCGCGGCAGGCAGCGCCGGACGCGCGCCCTGTGCAAGCACCAGTTTCGTGAATTGCAGCGTTCCACGGGACGTCCGCAACTGGTGCAGCGCGGGCGACAGGCCGACCACACAGGTGTCGGCCAGCAAGCGCACACCCAGACGCGCGGCCGCGGCCGCAGCACTTTCGCGCACCAGATCTTCAGGTTCATGCCCCCGGCTCAGCGCAATCGAGAGCTCCGGCTTGTGATAGCGATCGCCGTGACAGGCACTCACCAGCGTGATTCCGATTTCGGGATCAAGGGCGCGAACCGCCTCCGCAACCGACCAGCCGGCAATGCCGGCACCGACGATGACGACACCCGCAGTGCGGGAGACCGCGACGGATGCACATGCCGGGCTTTGCATTTCGAGTCCGGCATACGGCTCGAAATCGTTCTTCATGACCCCGCACAGCGGACACTCCCAATCGTCGGGTATGTCCTCGAAGCGGGTTCCGGGCGCCAGTCCGCTATCCGGATCTCCCTTTTCTTCGTCGTAGATCAGGCCGCAGGCGCGGCAGATGAATTGCTTCCACGCGGATGTCGATGCGCTCATGCCGGCATCTCCTCGCGCGACAGACGATCCATCTCCCAGCGCAGATGCTTGATCGCAGGGGTCACGATGGCAACGAAGTGCGCCTCGCGGATACGGCGCTGAGGTGCTGAACTCATCAGGTAGCCGCGCGCGCCCTGATGCATGAGGGCGGACTGCGATGCGCGCAGCGCGAACTCGGCACCCTGGGTGCGAGCGTCGAGCACATCGAGAAGGTAATCCTTGCTTCCGTCGTAGGGCGTCAGCGCAAGCTTCGCCACCCGCGCGCCAAGCTCGTCGAACTCGGCCTGCAGTTCATCGGGGCGGTCGTGCAGGAAGCTGTTCACATGCCCAAGCAGCGGCTCCACCTCCCTCATCGAATCGATACTGCCCTGCGCCACCCCCACCGCGATACCGGCCTGAAGCAGCACGAAGGCCGCCCGGATGCGGGCGATGAAGGGCTTGGCGGGGTCGGCGATCATGTCGTCTTCGCCAACAAAGAGGTTGTCGAGACGGACACCCCAGGTGCTCGTGCCCTCCATGCCCGAAAATTCCGGACACGCGCGCAGCACGACGTCTTCGGTGCAACGCAGCATGAACATGATTTCGTGCGAACGGCTGCCGTCGTCACGATAGACCGCTGCAATCGCGCCACAGTACTGCCCCGGGGCAATGTGGCTGACCCAGGGCAGCGCGCCGCTCACCCGGTAGCCACCGGCCACCTTGGTGGCACGCAGCAGCATCTTCTCGATGCCGGCAAGCGCCTTCATCGGGTTGGAGAGCGCCGTCCCGCCGAAGGTCTCGCCGAGCGTGTGAGCGCGCAGCATCTCGCCAGTCAGCGCCGGATTGCCCGACTGCTCCATGTACAGACCGCATACATCGTGAGCCCAGGTCAGGAACCCGGTCGATCCGCAACTGCGGCTGATTGCGCGCATCGCGTCGATGGCGAGGCCATAGCGGCAGCCGCTGTCTTCAAGGTGGGCGCCAAACGCCCCGGCCCGGCCGAGGGAGGCCATGATCTCGAGCGGATAATGGCCTTCGTGATCGATACGGTACGCCGCATCGGACAACGGACCGTTTGCAACCGCAGTCACGCGTTCCATGACCTGTGCATCGGTCCACGACGGTTCGAACACAGATTGGCTTTCATCGGCAGGATTCATGGCTTTTTCTCCGGTTAAGACTGGCAGGACGAGGCGTGGGGCCCTCAGTCGGCCAGGCCGATGGTGAAAGGAATCGGGTTGCGCATCGTGTTCGCGACCGGCGAGTAGTAGTTCGCATGCTTGACGATGTCGTCGAGCTCTTCGCGGCTGGCGTCGCCCTCGATCACGACCTTGACCCGGATGTCCTGGAAACCCATCTCTTCGGGCTTGCGCTCCGCGCCGCCGGCACCCCAGGCGGCCGTATTGCCGATATCGGCTTCGAGAAAGACCTCGAGGCGCGACAGCTTGACCTCACGATGGGTGGCCACAGCCGTGATGCCGACGCTGAGACAGCCGCCGAGCGCGGAGAGGACAATTTCGCCCGGTGCCGGAGCGGTGTTCTCGCCGAACAGGTGCAGGGGCTCATCGACCACCACCGGGTTATGGATCCCGACGAAACTCCACGAGCGGAACTGGCCCTGCATCACGGTATGAACCTTGTTGGTACCGCGGCGCTCGGGGTTCTCGCGACCCGAAGCGGCGAATTTCAACAGCCCGTCGCGATCGATCGGGCGAAGCTGGGTTTTGACGGTTTGGGGGTTGAGGGTCGTGGTCGTCAAGGCGTTCTCCTGGGGAATTGGACGGCGGATTTGCTACCGCACTCGGTTCATCGCAAATTCGATGGACTCGACATCCCTTTTGCAACGACCGTGCCAGAAGAACAGCAAACTTCTTAAAACATTGATTTTTATCAAAACAAGAAGCGCATTGATGTGATTGTCATCATCCGCACGTCTGATCACAGCCGCTGACATTGTTAACAATGTCGACATTTTGTAAACACTTCAGGCCGGGGCGATTGCTACGCCTCCGCTCGAAACCATCACGCATCGAGCGCCAGTTTCTGCCAGCGATAGGCAAACTGGCGCGCAGTCATGCCCAGCACCTGTGCCGCGCGCGACTTGTTGCCCCCGCACTGGGCGAGCGCCTGGCGCAACTCGGCGGCCGAGTGCGATCCTGCGGGCGCATAGGGGCGAACGTTCGGAAACGTGCCGGGATTCACCGCTGCCCCTGCACCCGGTGCGGACTCGGCCAGCGCCTTGGCAGCGGACGCCGCTTCGCCGCTGGGCATGAATTTCTCGATGTCGGCAAGACCCACGATCGGCTTCTCGGCCAGCAGCACGATGCGCTCGATCAGGTTCGCCAGTTCGCGGATATTGCCCGGCCACGAGTACGCCTCCAGCCGCGCAATCGCCTCCTGGGTCAGGTTCACGCTGCGCTGGTTGGTCTGGTTGGCCCGGCTCATGAAATTGAGCGCAAGGGCATGGATATCGCTCTTGCGCTCAGCCAGCGAAGGCAGCCGGATGGGGATCACGTTCAGGCGATAGTAGAGATCCTGCCGGAACAGCCCGCGGGCCACCTCCATTTCGAGGTCGCGGTTCGTCGCCACCACGAGGCGGACGTCAATGCGGATCTCGCGCTTGCCGCCAAGATGGGTGATCGTGCCCTCCTGCAGGGTGCGCAGCAGTTTGCCCTGCATCGAGAGCGGCAGTTCGCCGATCTCGTCGAGAAAGATCGTGCCCCGGTTCGCCTGCTCGAACAGACCCTCGCGGTTCGTGCTGGCGCCGGTAAATGCGCCACGCTCGTAGCCAAACAGTTCGGACTCGAACAAGGTATCGGGGATCGCCGCGCAATTCACCTTGATGAAGGGCTCGTCGCGGCGCGGACTTGCAAGATGCAGGGCTCGCGCAAACAGTTCCTTGCCCGTGCCCGATTCACCCAGCAGCAGCACGCTCGCGGTCGAATCCGACACCTTCTCCAGCTCGGAAATGGCCCGCAGCAGGGGCGGCGAGGTGCCGATGATGCCGTAGCGGGCGGTCTCGTGCTCGAGGGCATGAATCAGGATCTGGTTCTGCTGCTCGAGTTCGCGGGTCTTGGCCTCAAGCATCGCCTGCAGCTGCAGCAACTGCCCGGCCAGCGTGGCCAGGATGCGCAGGATCGAGAGGT
Organism: Parazoarcus sp. PS-13 R2A; assembly: GCF_057621855.1. Taxonomy (NCBI): domain Bacteria; kingdom Pseudomonadati; phylum Pseudomonadota; class Betaproteobacteria; order Rhodocyclales; family Zoogloeaceae; genus Parazoarcus; species Parazoarcus sp. PS-13 R2A. The sequence continues at coordinate 102,691 of NZ_JBYEXN010000004.1, read as the reverse complement.
CGTCGGCAAGCGCGCGGCTGCGCGTGCGAATACGGTGACAGGCGAGCACGCCAATGGTTTTCTGTTCGATGCGGATGGGCAAGGCAATGAAGGAGACCGGCCCTGAAGGCAGGTTCTCACGCTCGACCGCACGCCCGAGGAAGTTCTCGTCACGATCGATGTCCTGCACGATGATGAGCTGACCGTGCGCCAGCACCGCCCCGGTCACACCTTCTCCGGGCAGATAGCACCCGCGCTCGACCTCATGCCGGGTCAGGCCGTAAGCGTAGCGAATCCGGCTCGATTTGCCGTCATCGTCGAGCAGGACGATTCGCCCGCGGTTGAGGCCGAGCAGTTCCGACAGCAAGTGCAGGGTCTCGCGCAAGACGACATCGGGCGAAAGGCTCTTCCCGACGAGGCCCATGATCTGCTGCATCAGCAGCATCTCCTGTTCGCGCCAGAACGAGGGGGAACTGTCCAGATCGGACTCGGTAGGCTGTGCTTGCTCCATCAGTAAGTTCTAACACGGCTGCACGCCTCAAGCCAATGCCCTGGCCGGACAGGAAGGAGCGGACACCGTCGCAGCAAGTGCGTAAATCGATTTGTCATCACGAACGAAATCACACGCGCACAGACGATCTGACACACGGAAAATCAGTGCATCGCATTCCGTAATGCACAATCTGCCAACTAAACGACGTTGAACGCAATATTATTCTCCATTCAATCTGATTTTGTGCCGAACTTGCAATCGTCTGCCGCGTGCTCCTGCGTAAGATTCTCCCTATCGCCTCAGGGCTCAGACAGATCGAGGAACACGCCATGATGTTGCAGGATCCAGCCACCAAGTACCGTCCCTTTGCACCGATCCGGCTCGCCGACCGTCAGTGGCCGAGCCGCGTCATCGACAAGGCGCCGATCTGGATGAGCACTGACCTGCGCGACGGCAACCAGGCGCTGTTCGAGCCGATGAATGTCGAGCGCAAGATGCGCATGTTCCGCACCGTGTGCGAGATCGGCTTCAAGGAGATCGAGGTCGGCTTCCCGTCGGCTTCGCAAACCGACTTCGACTTCGTGCGCCAGCTCGTCGAGGGCGGTCACATTCCCGCCGACGTCACCATCGAAGTGCTCACCCAGGCGCGTGAAGACCTCATCCGCCGCACCATGGAGTCGGTGCGCGGCGCGCCGCGCGCCATCATTCACGTCTATAACGCGACGTCGCCAACCTTCCGCGACGTCGTGTTCGGCATGAGCAAGCCCGAAGTGATTGCGCTCGCCGTGTCGGCCGTACGCATGATCAAGCAGCTCGCCGCCGAGCAGCCGGAAACCGAGTTCATGCTCGAGTACAGCCCGGAAACCTTCTCCGCCACCGAGATCGACTTTGCCGTCGAGGTGTGCGATGCGGTCACAGCCGAGTGGGGCGCGACGCCCGACAACAAGGTGATCCTCAACCTTCCGGCCACGGTCGAGGTCGCCACGCCCAATATCTATGCGGACCAGATCGAGTGGATGCACCGCAATCTCGCCCGCCGCGACAGCGTCATCCTCAGCCTGCACCCGCACAACGACCGCGGCACGGGCGTCGCCGCCGCCGAGCTCGGTCTCATGGCGGGCGCCGACCGCGTGGAAGGCTGTCTCTTCGGCAACGGCGAGCGCACCGGCAACGTGGACATCGTCACCCTCGCGCTCAACCTCTATACCCAGGGCATCAACCCTGGACTCGACTTCTCCGATATCAACGCGGTTGCACGCACCATCGAGTACTGCAACCAGCTCCCGATCCACCCACGCCACCCCTATGTGGGGGATCTCGTATTCACGGCCTTCTCCGGCTCCCACCAGGACGCCATCAAGAAGGGATTCGCTGCTCAAAAGGCCGGCGCCCCGTGGAACGTACCCTATCTCCCGATCGACCCGGCCGATGTCGGCCGCAGCTATGACTCGGTGATCCGGGTCAATAGCCAGTCGGGCAAGGGCGGCATCGCCTACCTGCTCGAAACCGAATACGGCATTGCCATGCCGCGTCGCCTGCAGGTGGAGTTTTCACGCGAAGTGCAGAAGGTGACCGATGCGACCGGCGGTGAAATGGCGGCAGCCGACATCTGGGGGCTGTTCTCGCGCACCTACCTCGAGACCGGCACACCGGTGCGCTATTGCGAGCATCACCTGTTCGAGCATGGCGCGGCACAGGGCATCCGCCTCGTGGTCGAGATCGGTGGCACGCGGCACATGCTGGCCGGTGAAGGCAACGGCCCGATCGATGCCGCAGTGCATGCCTTGCGCACCGTCGGCATCGACGTTCAGGTGCGCAGTTTCGAGGAGCGTTCGGTGGCGCCGAGCGAGGACGGCGGCAATGCGCAAGCCTGCGCCTTCATCGAGCTCTCGGGCGCCAGCGGCGGCATCGACTTCTATGGCGTTGGCATCGACACCAACATCGTCACCGCGTCCATTCGCGCCATCGTCAGTGGTGTGAACCGGCTGGACCCGGCTGCGGCCGGCAACCCGGTCGCGCAGGCTGCCTGAAGCTGAACCCGGGTCTGACGCTCCCGGGCAGGGGCATCAGCCCGGTGGGAACAAGGGCATCCAGTAAGCCAGGGCGTCGTCGCGCTGCTCTTCGCGGTCCACCGTGCCATCCTCCATGGATGGCCGCGCACTCGCCCTCTCCCGTTCTGCTGCCGAAAACCAGTCTTGCGACCAGCGCTGTACCTGCTCCAGAATTTCCAGACGCATTTGACACCTCCTGTCTCACAGACAAGGACACCGCGCACCACGCATGGCGATGCGCTCGGGAATCCGCCCCGGATTGGTGCAGATCGGCGGAAAATGGCTCCGCTGAACCCCTGCAGCCGGGCGGATAGACTTTTCGTAGCAGCTTTTGTACCAATGTTCAGGCCCTGGCGGGCGCGCCCACCGCCCCGCCCGGCACTGACCTGCACGCTGCCCCTGGCGTGGCTGACCCGCCTGGGGCACTGGCAGCGCTGAAGCGCAACCGTCTCCGCGGCCCCGGGCAGTGGCGACCGGCCTGCTTCCTGCTTTATGGACCTGCGTCTCTGCGCACCCCGAACCGGGTGCGCGGCGCATTCCTGACCAGGACCACCACACGCCGCTTCCATGCACATCCACGCCCGCACCCTGAAGTACTTCGACATGATTCGTCGCTGCGGCTCGATCCGCGAAGCGGCACGGCGGCTGCATGTCGCCTCATCGGCCATCAACCGCCAGTTGCTGCAACTGGAAGAGACCATCGGCTCGCCACTGTTCGACCGCATGCCGGGTGGCTTGCGTCTGACCGCTGCCGGCGAGATCTTTTCGCGCCACGTCATCACCGTGCTTCAGGACGAGCACCGCATGGCGACCGAGCTCGACGCACTCAAGGGAATCCGCCGCGGCGAGCTGTCGATCGCATCCGTCGAGGGCCTCAATGCCGACCTGCTGCCCAATGTGCTCGAACGCATGATGAAGCGATACCCGATGCTGCATATCTCGGTGCGCCCGGCGGGTTCGGAGGTTGCCGCTGCCGCCGTTGCCGCGGGCGATGCCGACATTGCCATCGGTTACTCGATCGAGCGCAACGAAGCCTTGCGCCAGTGCGCACTCGGCCACTTCCGCCTCGGCGCGATCATGCCTGCCGATCACCCGCTCGCCACCCAGACCAGCGTCAGTTTCGCGGACTGCGCACGCTACCCCCTGATTCTCGCCGGCAAGCCACTGTCCATTCATACCCAGCTGCGCCCGCTGCTTTCGCACCACCGCAAGCCCATCACCGTTCTGATGGAAAGCGCCTCGGTCGAGCTGGCCAAGAGCATGTGCCTGCGCGGTGTCGGGCTGGCCTTCCAGACCCGGATCGGCATCGAGAACGAGTTGCGCGACGGCCGCCTTGTGCATGTGCCGCTGATCGCTGCGGGACCTGTCATCTCCGACCTCGGCATCTACGTTCGCAGCGGCCGCTCACTGCCCCCGGCGCTGGATGCACTGATCCATGCCCTGAGCGAAGAAATCGCCCGCTGCGAGGCGGACGAACCCGCGCTCGACCCGCAAGTACCGGCATGAGCCATGCCTGCGCACCAGCGCTCTGTCCGATGCCGTTTCGGCATCACCCCTGATCAAATTTGGCGCTATCGGCAGCATTGGGGCACCGCATAGGATGACTGCAACACCAATCACGACTGAGCGCACGACATGCAGAACACCACCTCCACCGCACTACCGCTGATCGACATTTCGGGCCTGCACTCGCCCGACCCGGTGCGCCGCTCCGCGGTTGGCCGCGAATTGCGTGCGGCCTGCGAAAGCAGGGGGTTCTTCTACCTGTGCAATCACGGCATACCCGCCTCGCTGGCGGCGCAGGTGTTCGACTACAGCGAGCGCCTCTTCGCGCAGCCTGCCGATGCCCTCCTCGCACTCGACAAGGCCCATTCGCGCTGCCACCGCGGCTACGAGCCGCTGCGCGGACAGACGCTCGAAGCCGGCTCGCCTCCCGACCTGAAGGAAGGCTTCTACATCGGGGTTGAACTCGACGAGGACGACCCGCGCGTGCGTAGCGGCAAGTTCAACCACGGTCCCAACCAGTGGCCAGCAGATCTGCCGGGATTCCGCAGCACGATGGAGGCGTATTTCTCCGCCTGCTATGCGCTCGGCGCCCTGGTCATGCGCGGTCTGGCGCTGTCGCTCGAGCTTCCCGAAGATCATTTCGACGCATTCACGGCCGACGCTTCGGCCACGCTGCGACTGCTGCACTACCCGCCGCAACCGCCCAACCCGGAGCCGGGCGAGAAAGGCTGCGGTGCGCATACCGACTTCGGCGGCATCACCCTGCTGTTGCAGGACGAGGTCGGCGGACTGCAGGTGCGCGACACCAAGACCGGCCAATGGATTGATGCCCCGCCCGTGCCCGGTGCCTACGTGGTCAACATCGGCGACCTGATCGCGCGCTGGACCAATACCCGCTACCGCTCGACCGAACACCGCGTCATCAACGCCTCGGGGCGCGAGCGCTACTCGGTTCCGTTCTTCTTCACCGGCAATCCCGACTACCTCGTCGAGTGCCTGCCCAACTGCCTTGCACCGGGCGATGCACCGCGATTCCCGCCCGTCACCGTCGAACAGCACATTGCCGAGTGCTATCGCCGCACCTATGCCTGAGGAGCACGCATGACCCGCACGATGATCCTGATTCACGGGGCCTGGCAGGGGAGCTGGTCCTTCGCCAGCTGGCGCCCGCTGCTCGCCCGTCGCGGCTGGACTGCACATGCGGTCGATCTGCCGGGCAATGGCTGGGGTGAGGAGACACCTGACGCCGCCTCGCTGGACGCCTACGTCGAACACGTCGCGGCCTGCATCGAAGAGATCGGCGAACCGGTCGTGGTCCTCGGCCACAGCGGTGGCGGCATCGTCGCCTCCCAGGTGGCCGAAGCGATACCGGAGCGGGTGGCCTGCACGGTCTACCTGGCCGGCATGATGTTGCCATCAGGCATGTCCTACGCAAGCCTCGTCGAGGTCTGCAAGGCCGAGCACCCCGAGCTCGACTTCGCCGGCGTCGGCCCCCATCTCGAATACTCGGCCGACGGGCGCTACAGCGCGGTGCCGCCCGAGGTCGCTCAGCGGATCTTTCTGCACGACTGCGCCCCATCCGATGCCCGCTATGCCGCCAGCCTGTTACGCCCCCAGGCAGAACGCGGCCGGATCATGGCGCCAAGCCTGTCGCCGAACCGCTACGGCAAGGTTCCCCGGATCTACGTCGAAGCCACACAGGACCGCTCCTTGCTGCACGCCAGCCAGCGCAAGATGCAGGCCCTCAGCCCCGGCGCCATCCGCGTCAGCCTCGACTGCGGCCATGTTCCCCAGCTGGCCGCGCCGGAGCGCCTGACCGAACTGCTGTGCACCGAACTCGAACAGCTGCTGCCCTGAACAACATCACCATAACCGCCCCAACCACAGAGGAACACTCATGAAGCCGCTTCTGAAAACCGTCGCCTCCACCCTGGTCACTCTCGTCGCCTGCAGTGCATTTTCCGCGAACGCGGCCGACAAGGTGGTTTTCCAGCTCGACTGGGTGCCCGGCGGCGACAAGTCCGCCATCTATTCCGCGATCAACCAGGGCTTCTTCAAGGAAGAAGGCCTTGAAGTCACACTGCAGTCGGGGCGCGGCTCGTCCGACGCCATCAGCAAGCTTGCCGCCGGCACCTCGGATGTCGGCGTCGCGGGTATCGCCGCACTGATGACGGCGGTGGCCGAAGGCAATGCGCCGGTAAAAGCGGTGATGTCGATCTATTCCAAGGAGCCGGACGCACTGCTCACGGTCAAGGGCAGCAGCATCAAGAGCCTCAAGGATGTCGCCGGCAAGACCATCGCCACCGCCACCTTCTCGTCCTCCAACGCACTGTGGCCGGTCATGCTGCAGCAACAGGGCATCGATCCCGCGCAGGTCAAGCTGCTCAAGGTGGACCCGACCACCCTCGCCCCGATGCTGGCGCAGGGCAAGGTGGATGCGACCATCAACTGGATTACCGTCGCCCCCGGCTTCGAAGGCGTGCTCGCACAGACCGGCAAGGAGCTCGCCATCCTGCCGTGGTCGGACTACGGTCTCGACGGCTATGGCTGGAGCATGATGGCCTCGGACAAGATGATCAAGGAGCGCCCCGAAGTGCTCAAGCGTGTGGTCCGCGCGATGCGCAAGGCCTTCGACTACGCGCTGGCCAACCCCGACGCTTCCGCTGCCGACCTCAAGGCCATGGTGCCGGAAGTCGACGTCAAGCGCGCCGCCGCCGAACTCCGCGCCTCCGCGCCGCTGATCAGGAACGAAGTCTCGGCCAAGGACGGCATGGGGGCCTTCGAGCCCGGCCTGCTCAAGACCACCTGGGTGTGGGTTGCCAAGTCGATGAATTACCCGGAGAGCAAGATCGACCCGGAAATCCTGGTCGATCGCAGCTTCCTGCCCAAGTAAGCAGTCCTTCCGCAACGGCGTGCCGCAGTCCGCGGCACGCCCCCCCTGGATGAAGCCGGAGAAGTCCCTGATATGGGAAACGTGATCGATCTGACCGATGTGTGTCAGACCTTCGTGTCGAAGGATGGCAGCCGCATCGTCGCGCTGCAGGACGTCGAACTGGGCCTGCGCAAGCACGAATTCGTGTCCATCATCGGCCCCTCGGGCTGCGGCAAGTCCACCATCCTGCGCCTGGTGGCGGGGTTGCTGCAGCCAACCAGCGGCACGGTCTCGATCTTCGACCGTCCGGTGACCGAACCGCGCGACGAGATCGGCATGGTGTTCCAGAAACCCACACTGCTGCCGTGGCTCAACGTACTCGACAACATCACCTTTCCGATGCGGCACAAGTACGGCCGCGTCGACGACCGCGACATCGCGCGCGCGCATGCCCTGCTCGACATGATCGGCCTGCGCGAGTTCGCGGGCAAAAGACCGGGCGAACTCTCGGGCGGCATGCAGCAGCGCGTGGCCATCGCGCGCTCGCTGCTGCACGACCCCGACATCCTGCTGATGGACGAGCCCTTTTCCGCACTCGATGCGCTGACCCGCGACGAGATGAGTTTCGAGCTGCTGCGCATCTGGAGCGAGCGCCCGAAGACCGTGGTGTTCGTCACCCACTCGATTCAGGAAGCCATCCTGCTGTCGGACCGCATCGTGGTCATGAGCGCACGTCCCGGGCGGGTTGCCGAGATCATCGATGTGCCGCTGCCCCGCCCGCGCAGCCTCGCCACCCTGTCCGACCCGGTGTTCACCGCGCTGGCCAATGAAATTCGCGTGAAGGTGTTCACGCGCAAACCGGAGTAAGGCCATGCAATCGCTGACGCGTTTTGCCGACCGCTTTGCGCCGGCCCTTGCCTTTCTCGGCGTGCTGCTCGCCTGGGAAGGTGCGTGCCGTCTGCTCGCGATCCCGATCTACGTCCTGCCACCGCCGACCGCCATTCTCGCTTCCACCGGCGAGATCGATGCCGCGCGCTGGGGGGAACATCTGTTTGCCACCATTCAGGTCGCCATCATCGGCTATCTGGTGGCCATCCTGTGCGCGATTCCACTGGCCATCGCAATTACCGGCTCACGCCTCATGTCGCGCACCCTGCTGCCGTGGCTGATCATCATCCAGTCCACGCCGATCGTCGCAATCGCGCCCATCATCGTGGTCACGCTCGGTGCAGGCATGGTGCCGCGCGTGGTCATCACCACCCTGATCGCCTTCTTCCCGCTGGTCATCGCCACCGCCACCGGCCTCGCCTCGGTGCCGGATGAGCTGCTTGAGCTGTCGCGCTCGCTGCGCGCCAGCCGGTCGCGCGAGTACTGGCAGATCCGCATGCCGTACGCGATGCCGCATATTTTCAGCGCGCTGAAGGTGGCGATCACGCTGGCGGTGATCGGTGCGGTGGTCGCCGAATTCGTCGCCGCCGATGTCGGACTCGGCTACCTCATTCTCTACGCCACCTCCTCGTTCAAGGTCCCGATGGCCTTTGCCTCGCTTGCTCTGCTGGTGGGCTGCAGCCTGTCGCTGTACGGCATCATCGTGTTGCTGCAGCGCACGCTGTGCCCGTGGAGCCTGAGCGACAGCGGCGCAAAATGAGTCTGAGCATCCTCCACCCCACCACGCCGGCAGAGGCGGCGGCCGCGCATCGCGACCCTGCGACGGCCTTCATCGCAGGCGGCACGGCGCTGCAGCTGAGCTGGCGCAGCCCCGCCCCTGCGCTGACCCTGATCGATGTGCTCGCGCTCGAGCCTGCGCACGGCATCGCGCTGCAGGCGGACGGCAGTCTGCGCATCGGCGCGGCCGTCAGCCTGGAAACGCTGCGCACCCACGCCGCGGTGGCTGCGCGGGCGCCGCTGCTCGCCATGGCCTGTGACAGCCTGGCCGCACTCGCGGTGCGTCACCTTGCCACCCTCGGCGGCAACCTCGGCTGGCGCTTCGGCGACACCGTCGCCGCACTGCTCGCGCACCGGGCCAAAGCCGAACTGGCGGACGGCCGGCGCCAGGCACTTTCTGACCTGCTCGCCCACGACAGATTGCCGCTGATCCTCGCGCTGCACCTGCCGCCGCCGCACCCGGAAGAGCAGCATTTCTACGAGAAGGTCGGGCATCGCGCCGCCTTCACGCCGGCCCGCATTGCGCTCGCCGTCTCGGTCTGCATCGGCATCGACGGCCGCCTGCAGAACATCCGCATCGGCCTTGCCGGCGCCGGCCTCAGCGGGCGCCGCCTGCTTCACGCCGAAGCCTGGCTCAACGCCTGCCAAGTCGCCCGGCTTGGCCCCGCGGACCGCGGGCTGCGGGCTGCAGTGGCCACCGACCTCCCTGCAGACCCTGCGTCCGCCCGCCTTGCAGCCCGCATCCTCGGCGGCCGGTTCGGGCGCCTGCAGGCAGGCGACGCTGCATCTGAACCGGCGACATCCCCATGAATCAGCGTCCACACCTTGTGATCGAACACCGCGAACTGCTCGCCCGTGCCACGCCGCGCCCGGACGCGGCCGCGAAACTGGCTGCCACGCCCTTTCCCAGCGACCGTCAGCATCCGCAGGCCTTGCACGGCGCGATACTCGGCAGCCCGCATCCGCATGCACGCATCCTTGCCATCGACACCGTCGCGGCACGCGCGCTGCCTGGCGTTCATGCCGTCCTGACCGCCGCCGACGTTCCAGGCCAGGGCAGTTACGGCCTGCGCCACATCGACCGGCCGGTGCTGTGCGCGGACAAGGTGCGTTGCGTCGGCGATCCGGTGGCGATTGTCGCTGCCGACACGCCGACACAGGCACAGGCCGCACTGGCAGCCATCCGCGTCGACTACGAAGTGCTGGCGACCGTGGACGATCCCGTGCACGCGCTGGCTGAGGACGCACCGCCAGTGCATGCCGGCGGCAACCTGCTGCACGCCATGACCCACGACCGCGGCGAGCTTGCCGCTGCCGAAGCCGCCTGCGCACACGTGGTCGAGGCCGAATACCGCAGCCCGCGCCAGATGCACGCCTATCTCGAGACCGAAGGCGGCATTGTCGAACACGATGGCAACGGCGGCCTGATCGTCTGTTTCGGCTGTCAGAACCCCGAGCGCGACCGCCAGGTGCTTGCTGCCATCCTCGGGCTCCACCCCGACAAAGTACGCGTCGTCGGCACCCCGATCGGCGGCTCCTACGGCGGCAAGGACGAACTCACCATCCAGCCGCTGGCCGCGCTGCTGGCCCTCCATACCGGACGCCCGGTGCGCCTGCATCTGAGCAGAGGCGAATCGGTAGACCTCGGGGTCAAACGTCATCCGATGCAGATCCGTCTGCGCACCGGCTGCGACGCTGCCGGCCGGCTGCGCTTCATGGTCGCCGACATCCTCGCCGACACCGGGGCCTACGCGACGCACGGCCCCGAAGTGCTCGATGCGGCGGTGGAGCATGTGTCTGGCCCCTACCACTACGACGCCGTGTCCCTGCGCGGCCGCCTCGTCTATACCAACAATGGCATCGCCGGCGCCTTTCGCGGCTTCGGTGCGGTGCAGGTGCAGTTCGCACTCGAACGTCAGATGGACGTGCTTGCCGCGCATGCCGGGCTCGATCCGCTCGCGTTCCGCGCGCTCAACCTCGCAGCGCCGGACGCGCCAGGCCCCCTCGGCCAGCAGGTGCTGCCCTTCGACGGCCCCGCACGCGCGCTCGATGTGCTGCGCACCCACCCCTTGTGGACAGCGCCGCGCAGCCACACTGACGGACGCTATCTCTACGGCACCGGCCTCGCCCTCGTTCATCGCAGCGACGGCTTTGGCAAGGGCGGACCGAACACCGGCCGGGTCGTCCTTGGCCTCGCCGCCGACGGCAAGATCGAACTGCGCACCGGCTTCACCGAAATGGGACAGAACCTGGTCGGCGCCATCCATGCGCTGGCGGCCAGCGCGCTCGGCTGTGCAGAGGACGATGTCCGTCCCGTCATCGGCGACACTGCGCACACGCCGGACAGCGGCCCGACCGCGGCCTCGCGTGCCACCGCCGTGCTCCATCGTGCCATGCAGCAGGCGAGCACCGACTGGAAGCAGCGGATCACCGTGGCCGGCGCGCGCCTGCTCGGCGTCGCCGCGGACAGCCTCGTCCCCGCAGCGGGGGGGCTGCGCGACCATCACGGCACGCTGTGCATCAGCTACCCTGCACTCGCCGCCGCACTGGCGCCCGCAGCGAGACCGCTGCTGAGCCTCGTCATCACCGCCGAAGAAACGCCCAGCGATGTTCCCGCCGCGCACTACGTATTTGGCGCCAGTGCCGCCATCGCCCGGGTGCGGGTTGACGCGTGGACGGGGCAGACGCGCGTCGAACAGATCGCGCTGCTTGCGGCGCTCGGGCCGGTGGTCTCGGCCCAGGGCTTTCTCGGACAGATGGAGGGCGGCGCGCTGATGGGCCAGGGCATGGCCACGATCGAAGACCTGCCTGCGCATTCAGGCCGCTATCAGGCACGCAACCTGGACGCCTATTTCATCCCTACGCTGGCCGATGCCCCTGCAATGGAAATCATCGCCGTCGAAAACCTCCCTGACGATGACCCGGTGGGACCACGCGGCGCAGGCGAGATCAGCGTCAACGTCACCGCCCCGGCGGTAGCCAATGCGATTGCCGCGGCCACCGGTTTTGCGGTGCGCAGCCTGCCGGTGAAGCCGGACGACATACTCGACTACCTGGAAAACACCCCATGAGCACCGTACGTTTCAAGCTCAACACGCAGGCAGTCAGCGTCAGTTGCGCACCCGACCGCAGGCTGCTCGACATCCTGCGCGAAGACTTCGGCCTCATTGCAGCCAAACCCGGCTGCGGCGTCGGACGCTGCGGTGCGTGCATGGTGTGGATCGATGACCTGCCTGCCAATGCCTGCCTGGTCATGGCCTTTCGTCTCGAAGGTCGCAGCGTGCGCACCTATGAAGATGTCGCGGCAGACGCCGCGAGCGCACCGGTACGCGACGCCATTGCCCGCTGCGGCGCACTGCAGTGCGGCTACTGCACCCCCGGCCTGGCCATGACCCTGACCCACCTGCACCAGCAGACACCGCGGCCCGACCGCGAGCAGGCAGCCAGCCTGCTCAGCGGCAACCTGTGTCGCTGCACTGGCTATGGCGGTATCCAGCGCAGCATCGAGCAGCTCTTTCCCGCCGCACCACCCCTTTCCACTGACAACTCCGGAGACAGTCAATGAGCGACCAAACCGTCGTTTACCCGCCGCAAGGCCTCACGCCGACACGGGAACAGATGATCCGGCACCTGCGGCGATCCAATGAGGTCGCGCGCCGCGCACTCACCCTCGGCCACCATCCCTTCGGTGCGGTGCTGGTCGGCCCCGACCAGGAGACGGTGCTGCTCGAGCAATGCAACATCGACGCCGTCAATCACGCCGAATCCACCCTGGCCCGTGTGGCCGCAACCAACTTCAGCGCGGAGTTCCTGTGGGGCTGCACCCTGTACACGGCGGTCGAACCCTGCTGCATGTGCGCCGGCACCGCCTACTGGGCCAACATCGGCAGAGTGGTTTTCGGCATGACCGAACACCAGCTGCTTCAGGTGACCGGCAACCACAGCGAAAACCCGACCATGAGCGTGGCCTCGCGCTATGTATTCGACCACTGCCAGAAAGCGGTCGAGCTGATCGGCCCGGTCGCCGACATCGCGGACGAGACCGTCGCCATGCAGCGTGCGTTCTGGGCAAGCCGCTGACTGCGAGGGCACCGGCGCATCGATCTGGTGCGGCGCCGCTCGCATCGCCCCTGATCAGTGCCGTCAGCACGGGCGCGTGAGCGGCACCTGCCCGCTTCTGCTGCGATCCGGCCCTGCAGGCATGTGGAACGGATTCTGCTAAGCAAGAGATAAGAGTAGAAGCGTTCAGCCCCCTCAGCTGCAGCTGACAGGCAGCCCGAGGGTCGGTCGGAAATTGCTCTTGGAGTCGGTGCGACACCGCGTTCGGACGAATGCAGGCTGCACCGGGATTTTCTTCAAGATGCCTTGCGATGCCGACCGCAGCGAACGCCTGCTTTCCATGCCGTCGTGCGTCCAGGCCCTCAGCCGCCCCGCGGGGCACAGGAGCATGATGATGAACGGTCAGACCACGCCTTACACCCTCGACGAACTCAAACTCGAATCCCGCATGGGTGCCGTCGGCACCGAAAGCCGCACTCGCGAGATCCGCCGTATCGACCTTGGCGATTTCGATCGTCGCAAGTCCGAAATTGCCGATCAGCTGTGGGATGCCGCCGTGGAGGTGGGTTTCTTCCAGCTGGTAAACCATGGCATCGACCTCGTCGAAGTGAAGCAGGCCTTCGCCACCGCCGAGCGCTTCTTTGCCTTGCCCGCCAGCATCAAGGGCAGATCGCCACTGGTGAAGGGGTGCAATGCCGGCTGGGAGAGCCTGGCCCAGGTGCGTCCCTCGACCGGCACACCGGACCAGAAGGAGTCGTACCAGATCACGCTGCCGCACATGGCCGAAATGTGGCCGGACGAGGACGCCCTGCCCGGCTTTCGTGCCACGATGCTGGAGTTCGAGCGGCGCTGCCGCGAGCTCGGCATGAAAGTGCTGTCCTGCTTCGCCGACAAGCTCGGCTTTGACAGCGATTTCTTCACCCGCGCGCACGACCCCGCAGGGGCCGACTACCAGAGCACCCTGCGCCTGCTCCACTACTACCCCGTTGCCGCCGAGTTCAGTGACAGGCTCGGGCTGTGGCGCGCCGGCGCCCATACCGATTTCGACTGCCTGACGCTGCTGTTCCAGCAGGACGGCCAGGGTGGCCTGCAGGTCTGCCCCGGCAAGGAAGCCGACGCACAGGAATGGACGCCTGTCGAACCCGCGACCGGCGTGATCACCTGCAACATCGGCGACATGCTGATGCGCTGGAGCGACGACCAGCTGCCGTCGAACTTCCATCGGGTACGCAATCCGCAGCCGCATGAGTACCAGGGCGACCGCTACAGCATTGCCTTCTTCTGCCAGGCCAATCGCAGCGCCGTCATCGAAGGGCCGGGCAGAAAGTATCCGCCAATCACTGCGGGCGACTACCTGCAGCAGCGCATCAACGCCAACTTCGCGAAATACTGATTGTTCAGCGCGTGCACAGCCCACACGCGGTCCTTACGCGTGTGGCCGATCCGGCGGCGGCTGCAGCCAATGTACCAGCCCTGTTTCGAAAATGGCCGGAAGCCATGCACCGTTCGTAATACACTTCCACGATTAACCCCAATGTGGGCAGTGGATTTCGAATGACGCTGCTCTGACGGGGCAACCCAGCAGGGGAACGGACGATGGATTCATTTCAGTGGGACGAGAATTTCGTCACCGGCATAGACGAAGTAGATAGCCAGCACATGGAGCTGGTCCGCATCATCAACCGCATTGGCGACGTCTTGTCCAATGCGTCCACGGCGGGACAGGAATCGCTTGCAGGCCTGATCGACGAACTCGCTGCCTACACACGTTTCCATTTTGCGGCCGAAGAGTCGATGATGGCCGCGCAGGGTATCGACCCGCGACATCTCGAATCACAGGCCCGCGAGCACGAGAGCTTCGTCGATGAGATTGTCCGTATTTCGCAGACGGAGATGACCGCCGAGCTCTCGAGCCGTCTGCTCAGTTTTCTCATCCACTGGCTGGCGTACCACATCCTCGGCTCCGACCAGTCGATGGCCAGGCAACTGCGCCTGATCGGCCAGGGCATGAGCCCGGAACAGGCCCTAGCCGAAGATGCCCGGCTCGGCACCCGTGCCACCGAGCCCCTGCTTGCGGCACTGAGCGGCCTCTTTGCCCAGGTGTCGCAGCAAAACCGCGAACTGCACGAGCTGAACCAGACGCTCGAGGCGAAAGTCGCAGAACGCACGCGCGAACTGGCCGTCGCCAACAAGAACCTCGAAACGCTGTCGCTCACCGATGTCCTGACCGGCCTGCCCAACCGGCGCCATGCGATGCACGTCATTGGGCTTGAGTGGCAGAGCTCGGGCAGCCCGCTTTCGCTGATGATGATCGATGCGGACGGATTCAAGACCGTCAATGACACCTGGGGGCACGAAGCCGGCGATAAGGTATTGACCACGCTGGCAAGAACGCTCGCAGAATCGGTGCGCACCGACGACATGGTGTGCCGCCTGGGTGGCGACGAGTTTCTTGTGATCTGCCCCCACACGCCACTGGAAGGCGCAATGCAGCTCGGCGAAAGCCTGCGGGCCAGGGTCAATGCGCTGCGTGTCGCCGCCGGCGGTGGCGAGTGGCCAGGCAGCGTGAGCATCGGCGTTGCCTCACGTACGACCGCCATGATCACCCCTGACGCACTGATGCGGCGTGCAGATGAAGGTGTTTACATGGCGAAGGCACGTGGACGAAACTGCGTGGCAAGCGCTGACCTCCCCACCGGATAATCATGAGCACGCTGACTCTCACCCACTTGTATCGCTACCCGGTCAAATCCCTGCGCGGCGCGCAGCACCCGGCGCTCGACATCGGAGCGAAGGGCTTCAGCTTCGACCGCCACTGGATGGTCGTCGACGCGCAGGGACACTTTCTTACCCAGCGCCAGTTGCCGAAAATGACACTGATCGATACCCGGATCGATGCCGCTGGCGTACTGACGCTGAGCGCGCCGGACATGCCGGACATCACGCTGCAGGGAACGACACAGCAACGCATGCCGGTCACGGTGTGGGAAGACACGGTGGAGGCGACCCTGGCCGATCCGGCTGCAGACGCCTGGCTGAGCCGCTTTCTGGCGCAAGCTTGCCGCCTGGTGCAGTTCGCCGAGGACGTTCAGCGCGCGCTCGACCCCGACTACGCCGCGCCATCCGATCAGACCGGCTTTGCCGACGGCTTCCCCTTTCTGCTGATTTCGCAGGCCTCGCTCGACGATCTCAACGCACGGCTTGAGCAGCCGCTGCCGATGCAGCGCTTCCGCCCCAACCTGGTGGTGAGCGGCTGCGAACCCTTTGCCGAAGACCGCTGGCGGGTGATTCGCATCGGCGGCGTGGTCTTTCGCGTGGTGAAGCCCTGCGCACGCTGCGCGATCACGACAATCGACCCCGAGACTGCGCTGCGCAGCCCCGAACCCCTGCGCACGCTAGCAGGCTACCGGCGGCACAACAACATGGTGATGTTCGGGCAGAACCTGATTCACGACGGCCCGGGGCGGCTGGAAGCGGGGATGGCGGTCGAGGTGCTTGAGTAAGCCGTCCCCTTGCTTCAGTTACTGAGGCGCAAAGCGTCCGCGCAGATAGGCGATGATTTCGTCCGACTCGTACAGCCACTTGCTGTTGCCCGCCTTGTCGGAAACCCGCAGGCAGGGCACCTTGGCCTGACCGCCGCCGCGCACCAGCTCCTCGCGGACGCTGCCCGGGTGCTGCGCATCGCGACGTTCGATCGGCAGCGAGAGGCGACGCATCTCCTGGCGCACCTTGATGCAGAACGGGCAGGTCCTGAATTCATACAAGGCCAGCATGCCGCACTCCTTATCGACCTTGCCCTGCTCTTCCGCCGGGCGTGACACGCCCTTGGGCCGGGTAATCATTTCCCACAGCAGAATCATGGGTCCGATGACGAGACGCAGGGTCTTGAAGAATGCTCTGATGACAACTTTCATGATCGTTTTCCGATAGATGGCAACGCCCGCCTGGGCATGCACGGCACTGCCTGCAGGCGATAAAATTCGAACAGGGCGCCGAGAATAGAGGAACACGCGGGATTTTGGTGCACTGAAATCGAGCATGAACGGCTGCCGGCATCATCATTTTCAGCCCGATAGTCAGGCATCATTACCCCGCGCAACCCCGTCGTCATCGCCAGCCGCACCCATGGACGCATCACTCTCCGCCGCCATCGATCTCTACTGCGAACGCACCAGCCCCGGATTCTGGGCAGAGCCGGTCAACGCCCTCACCAACCTGTCCTTCGTGCTGGCGGCGATCGCAATCATGCTGCTGATGCGTCGCAACGGCGTCCGCGCCGGCGCGCCGGCCGTGTTCCTGACCGCCAACATGGCCTGCATCGGGATCGGCAGCTTTCTGTTTCACACCCTGGCCAACCGGTGGACGATGTTCGCCGACGTGCTGCCGATCTTCATCTACCAGATGGCCTTTCTTGTGCTGTATGCGCGCAATATCGGCGGCCTCGCACCCTCCAGGGTCGCTGCGCTGGTGCTGGTCTACGTCCTGGTGTCCGTCGGCTTTGCCACGCTGCCGAGCGCATGGCTGAACGGCTCGCTGGCCTACGGCGGCGCGCTGGTGTTCATCGCTGCGATCGGGCTCTACCACCGCGCCGCAGGCAAGCGCGAGCCGCTGATCCTGCTGCTCGCGGTATTCATCTTCGTGGTGTCGCTGAGCTTTCGCTCGCTCGACATGGCACTCTGCGAAACCGCTACGCTCGGCACACACTTCCTGTGGCACCTGCTCAACGGGCTGGTGCTATACCTGACCACCCGGGCCTATGTGCTGAACCAGCCCGGCGCACGCTGAAGGCGGCAAGACGCCGCCGAGGCCGGTCAGGCACCATCGGCCATTGCGAGCCGCAGCCGGCGCACCAGTTCGTCCATCTGCGTTTCGTCGACGTTGCCGTAGCCCAGTACCAGCCCGTTGCAGCACAAGGGCGCGTGCGCATAGTGCGACAGGGCCCGCACCCCGAGCCCGAGCCGGGCTGCACGCCGCGTCACCTCGGTATCGCGCAGTGCGGGCGGCAAACGCAGCACCAGATGCAGGCCCGCCGCGCCGCCGTCGATACCGAGTTCCGGACCCGGCTGACGCAGCAGCGCCGCACGCACCGCACGCTGGCGCAACTCGTAGCGCTTGCGCATGCGGCGCAGATGGGAGGTGTACTCGCCACGCCGGATGAAATCGGCCAGCGCCACCTGTTCGATGCCCTGACCGGCGCGCACGGCTTGCCCTGCGGCGTGCGCAAATGCGCCGGACAGCGCCGGCGGCAGCACCAGATAGCCAATGCGCAGGCCGGGGTAGAGGGTCTTGCTGAACGTGCCCGCATACACCACCGCCGCCCCCGGCTGCAGTCCATGGAGCGCAGGCAGCGCCGGGCCGCCGCGTTGAAACTCGCTGTCGTAGTCGTCCTCGATGATCCACGCACCGGCCGCACGTGCGCCTTCGAGCAGGGCCAGACGGCGCGCGAGCGACATGACGTGTCCGCTGGGATACTGATGCGAGGGCGTGACCATGATCAGACGCGGCGGATGTGCGTGCCAGTCTGCCGCGGCCGGCGCCAGTCCGTCCTCATCGACCGCCACCGCGTGCAGGCGCAGGCCGGCCAGGCCGAGTGCGCCGCGCGCCGCCAGATAACCGGGGCTCTCCACCCAGGCGGTGTCGCCACTGTCGGCGAGCAGCCGCGCACACAGGTCCAGCCCCGACTGGGTGCCGCTGGTAATGATCACCTGCCCGGGAGTGACGGCAAAGCCGCGCACGGTGGAGAGCTGTTCGGCCAGCGCGGCCCGCAGGACCGGCTCGCCGCCATACGGCGTATGACCCAGCTGGCGCGCACCCGCCTCGCGCCACGCCCGGTCCAGGCTGGCCCGCCAGCTGCGAAAGGGGAAGGCACCGAGATCAAGCGCGCCGGGCGCGAAGGGCAGGATGTCGGTGTCCGGCCCGTGCTCGGGCTGAAGTGCAGCTGCGGCACGCACCGACAGACCGGGCAGGGCCACGGTCTTGCCGTGCGATCTGTGTGCGGACGCATCGGGCAGCGTCAGTTGCGCCACGCGGGTGCCATGGCGGTCGGCATGCAGGCAGCCCTCCGCGCTCAACTGCTCATACGCGAACAGCACCGAGTTGCGCGCAATGCCCAGACCTGCAGCAAGGCTGCGGCTGGAAGGCAGGCGCGCGCCGGCCTTCAGCTGGCCGCTCAGAATGGCCTCGCGCAGCCGCTGATACAGCAGGCGCTGGCGCGGCACACCCGGCGGAAACGGTGGGGCCAGCAGCCAGTCGAGTTGCATGGTGGCTCCAATCCAAATGAATCTGGTGGCACTACTGATGGTGCCACCAGCAGCATATGCTGGCCGCTCACCTCAAACAAGCGTCAGGCACCCCGACATGAACACGCACCCCGCCCCTTCCGAGCGCACCCGCGTCAGACGCCTCCCGGCGCGCGCCCACTACGACAGCGAGACCATCAACGGCATCGTCGACGCCGCCACGGTGTGCTCCGTCGCCTTCCAGTGGGAAGGCTCCGTCCATGCCCTGCCCACCATCCACTGGCGCGAGGGCGAGCACCTCTACATCCACGGTGCCAAGGGTTCGCGCATGCTCAAGGCGCTCACCACCGGCCAGGCCTGCGTCACCATTGCGCTCGCCGACGGGCTGGTGATGGCGCGCTCGGCCATGCATCACTCGATGAACTACCGCGCGGTGGTGGTCTATGGATGTTTCGAACAGCTTGATGAGCCGGACGCCAAGCTCAACAGCCTGCGTGCCCTGATCGAAGGCATTGCACCGGGGCGCTGGGAACAACTGCGTCCGATCACCGGCAAGGAACTCAACGCCACCACGGTGTTGCGCATCCCCCTGACCGAGGCGTCGGCCAAGATTCGCGCAGGCGGGGTCAAGGATGATGAGGAGGATCTCGGCTGGCCGGTATGGGCAGGTGTCATTCCCCTGCAGACGGTGCGCGGCACGCCCGTTACCGAGCCCGACAGTGTCGTGCGCGATGCTCCCGCCAATGTACTGAACCCCGCCGCGCCAACGGTCTGATTCAGCCGCAGGAAGGCAGCGCCGGATCGAGATCGGTGACCTGATCGACGTCGCGCAGGATGCGGTCATCGTGCCAGTCGAGCAGGCGCACGTCGGCCTCCTGCAGCAGGTCACGCGCGCCACGGTCACCCTCCTGCGCGGCAAGACGCGCCCCCCATGCCGCACCGAAGCCGACCGGATGGCCGCGCCGGCCGCCGTGCATGGGGGCCACCACCGTGTCGGGCCGGTCGATGGCGGCGGCCACCCTGCCAACCGCGGCTGCGGGCAACCAGGGCATGTCGGCGAGCGCGATCACCCAGCCGGCAGCATCCGCGCTGGCCGCCACTGCCGCCGCCAGCGCACTGCCCATGCCCTGCTCGGCGTGCGCGGTTTCCAGGATCTCGCAGCCCGCCAGACGCAACCAGTGCACCCGCTCCGTCTGCCCCGGACGCACCACCGCGAGGCTGCCGGGCAGCGCCGCGCACAAGGCAAGGGCGCTGTGCCAGATCAGCGGACGACCATCCGCCAGGCGCGCAAGCAGCTTGTCGCGCCGCCCTTCGGGATCGAAGCGGCGGCCGTAACCTGCCGCAAGCAGGATGCCGCGCACCGTCACTTGCGGGCGCAGGCGGACAAGGCGTTTTCGGCCAGTTCGAGTGCGGCCTTGGCCTCTGCCACCGGCAGGACCCGCTCGGGCACCACACCATTCTTTACCGCGACCAGTTCAGCCGCGATCGAGACCGCAATCTCGCACGGCGTGCGACTGCCGATGTACAGCCCGGCCGGGCCGCGCAGGGCTGCCACCTGCGACGCGTCGAGATCGAACTCGCGCAGACGCTCGCGCCGCACGGCATTGTTGTGTCGCGAGCCCAGCGCCGCCACGTAGAAGGCAGGCGAGCGCAGCGCCTCCATCAGCGCGAGATCGTCGAGCTTGGGGTCGTGGGTGAGTGCGATCACCGCGGTGCGCGCGTCGGGACGCATGCCAATGACCACATCGTCGGGCATCTCGCGGGTGAGCACGGTGCCCGCTACGTTCCATTCCTCGGACCACTCTTCGCGCGGATCGCAGACGGTGACGGCGAAGTCCAGCGCGAGCGCCATGCGTGCGAGGCTGGCCGCGAGCTGGCCGGCGCCGATCAGCAGCAGGCGATAGCGCGGCCCGAACACACTGACCAGGGTTTCCCCGTCGAAGCCCGTCGCCTGCTCGGGATGCGCCGGCGCCAGCGCGCTCCTGCCACTGGGCAGATGCAGGCTGCGCTCCACCAGTTCGCCCGCCGCCAGCCTGGCGAGCAAGGCGTCGAGCGGTGCCGGGTCGGCCAGCGGCTCCAGCACCAGTTCCATTGTGCCGCCGCACGGCAACCCGAAGCGGCGGGCCTCCTCGGCACCGACGCCGTAGCTCACCTTGCATGCCGCTTCGGGCATGCCTTCGGCGCGCAGGCGGTGCATGAGGTCGTCCTCGATGCACCCACCCGACACCGACCCCACCGCACGTCCGTCTTCGCGCAAGGCCAGCAGCGCGCCTGGCGGGCGTGGCGACGAGCCCCAGGTGCGCACGACCGTGGCGAGCAACACCCGTTTTCCGTCTGCGAGCCATGTTCTCGCACGCTGCAGAACTTCCAGATCCAGACTATCCATGCCCTTACCCCATCTCAAATCGGTACAGAACCTGGCGCGCCCGCTTCGGCAGAAGCCGGCGGCGGTTCAGGCCAAGCCTTCCTGCAGCAAGAATCGCTCCGGGAAGGCATCCGCATCAGCCTTGCAACTGCGTGCCGATCGGCAGCCTGCGAATACGCTTGCCGGTTGCCGCGTACAGCGCATTCACCAGCGCCGGTGCCAGCGGCGGCACACCGGGCTCGCCCACACCCGACGGCTTTTCCGCCGAGGGCACGATATGTACCTCCACGGCCGGCATCTCGTTGATGCGCAGCACGGTGTAGTCATGGAAGTTGGACTGTTCGACCTGACCGTCCCTGAGGGTGATCTCGCCACTCAGGGCTGCGGCCAGGGCGAAGCCGATGCCACCTTCCATCTGCGCACGGATCACGTCCGGATTGACCGCAATCCCGCAGTCCACCGCGCACACCACGCGGTCGACCCGGAAGCTGCCATCGGCGACGACCGTGGTTTCCACCACCTGGGCGACGAAGCTGTTGAAGGATTCATGCACCGCAACCCCGCGACCGCGCCTGCCACCGTCGCTCGCGGCCTGCAGTGGCGTACCCCAGCCGGCCTTTTCGGCAGCGAGCCGCAGCACCGCTGCATGGCGCGGATGTGCTGCGAGCAGCTCAAGCCGGTAGGCCACCGGATCGCTACCCGCCGCAAGCGCGAGCTCGTCCATGAACACCTCGGTTGCAAACCCCGTGTGGGAGGAGCCCACCGAGCGCCACCACTGCACCGGCACCTTGGTCAGCGCATTGGTCGTATGCAGATCCACCGCAAGGTTGGGGATGGCGTAAGGCAGGTTGGCCGCGCCCTCGACCGAGGTCGCATCGACCCCGTCCTTGATCATCAGCGATTCGAAGGGCGAACCGAGCATGATGGACTGCCCCACGATGCGCTGTGACCACGCCTGCGGCCGGCCCGTGGCATCGAGCGCGGCACGCAGGCGGTGCAGATACAGGGGACGGTAGTGCCCGCCACGCATGTCGTCCTCGCGCGACCACACCAGCTTCACCGGTGCCCTGCCACCGATCGCCTTGACGATGTGGGCGGTCTCCACCAGATAGTCGGACTTTGGGTTGGCACGACGCCCGAAACTGCCGCCCGCGAACAGCATGTTGAGCTTCACCTGTTCCGGCTTGAGCCCGAGGATGGCTGCGACCACGGCCTGGTCGACGGTCTGGAACTGCTCGCCGTTCCACACTTCGCAGCTGTCCGCGTCCAGCTTCATCACGCAGTTGAGCGGCTCCATCGCCGCATGTGCGAGATAGGGGAACGCAAATTCGGCTTCGACCACCTTGTCCGCCTTGCCCAGCGCAGCCTCGGCGTCGCCATCGTTCCGCGCCACCGCACCGGGCGTGGCCGCGAGCTTGCGGTAGTCGGCCAGCAGCTGTGCCGAACTGCCGCGCCAGGCGGCGGCTTCGTCCCAGTCCACCTGCAGCGCATCGCGCCCCTTCTTTGCCGTCCAGTAGTCCCCCGCCAGCACCGCCACGCCGGAGGGAATGCGCACCACCTCGACCACGCCGGGCACGGCCCGCGCCGCCGTGTCGTCGACGCCACGCACGGTCGCACCGAAACGCGGCGGATGTGCCACCACCGCGACCAGCATGCCGGGCAGCTTCACGTCCTGGGTAAACACCGCGCGGCCGGTGGTCTTGGCCACGCTGTCCTTGCGTGGAGCATGCTTGCCGATGAGGGTGAAATCCTTCGGGTCCTTCAGCGTCACCGTGGCCGGCAGCGGCAGGGCGGCGGCGGCCTCGGCGAGTTCGCCAAAACCTGCCGTGCGTCCGCTCGGCGCATGGCTCACCACGCCGGCGCTGATGGTGATCGACTCCGCCGCCACCTTCCAGAGCCCGGCTGCCGCCTGCACCAGCATGGCGCGCGCGGTCGCGCCGGCATGCCGCATCTGTTCAAAGGAGTTGGCGATCGCGGTACTGCCCCCCGTTCCTTGCGCCGGCCCCCAGAACAGGTTGTTGTAGCGTGCGGCGTCGGCAGGCGCGCCTTCGACCACGACCTGCGCCCAGTCGGCATCGAGTTCCTCGGCAACCAGTGTCGCAAGGCCGGTAAAGGTGCCCTGACCCATCTCCAGATGTTTGGCGAGCACCGTCACCGTGTTGTCGGTGCCGATGCGCACAAAGGCATTGGCTTCGAACGCGGCTGCGACCGCCGGGGCGGAACCGGCGATGCCGGGGCCCGCGACCCTGGCGGCCGCGCCGCGCGCCGACGGCAGCACCAGCGCCAGGGTCAGTCCTGCGCCCGCCTTGAAGAAATCACGGCGGGATACGTTTTCGATACGGGTTGTCATGTCGCGTTCCTTCATGCCAGGGCCGTGGCGGCTTCGTGGATGGCTGCGCGAATGCGCACATAGGTGGCACAGCGACAGATGTTGCCGCTCATCGCCGCATCGATCTCGGCATCGGTGGGTCTGGGGTTGGCGACCAGCAAGGCGGTGGCCGACATGATCTGGCCGGACTGGCAGTAACCGCACTGCACCACGTCGAGCTTCTGCCATGCGGCCTGCACGGCCTGCCCCGCACGGGCGGCATCGACGCCTTCGATCGTCGTCACCTTCTTTCCGGCAACCGCCGAGAGCGGGGTGGAACAGGCGCGCACCGGCTCGCCGTCCAGGTGCACCGTGCAGGCACCGCACAGGCCCATGCCGCAACCGAACTTGGTGCCGGTGAGGTCGAGGCCGTCGCGCAAGGCCCACAGCAGCGGGGTGTCATCGGGCAGGTCGGGACTGACACGCTGTCCGTTCAGGATGAAAGTCGTCATCGGGCAACTCCGTGGGGAAGGGGGTCAAACATCAACAGGGTCGCAGGGTGCAGCCCCGCATACCGGACGATTCAGATTAGACTGTTTGGCTATTAAGATCGACGCAGAAATACTGAATGAGTCATGAAGCCTGACTTACAAATAGATCCCGCGCTCCTGCCCGCACTCGCCACCTTCGAGTGCGTTGCGCGCCACGCAAACTTCACCCGCGCTGCGGCCGAGATGGGCTTTTCACCCTCCGCCCTCTCGCAGTCGATACGCGCGCTGGAAAAGCGCCTCGGCGTGCGTCTGCTCGCGCGCACCACGCGCCGCGTCAGCCTGACCGAGGAAGGTGCATGCATCCTCGATGGTGTCCGCCGCGGACTGGCCGAACTCGGCGGCGCCCTCAGCGCACTCGCCGACGCACGCGGCCAGCCCAGCGGACGGGTGCGGATCGCGCTGTCGCGAATCGCCTACGCCGATCTGTTTTCACCGCACGTCGTCGAGTTTTCAGCGCGCTACCCTGGCATCGGGCTCGAGTTCTACCTTGACGACGGCCTGACCGACATCGTGGCAGGGCGCTTCGACGTCGGCGTCAGGCTCGGCAACAGCATCGAAGCCGACATGGTTGCCGTGCCGCTCAGCCGGCCATCGCGAATGGTGATCGTGGGAACGCGCGACTACTTCGCCCGCAACCCCACGCCGCGTTCGCCGGAAGACCTTGCTGCACACGATTGCGTCCGCTTCCGTTTCACCACCAGCGGCCGCCTCGCGCGCTGGGATCTGCAGCGCGATGGCAGGCTGTTCGAGCTTGAGGTCAGCGGGCGTTTCATCGTCAATGACTTCGTCGCCGAGCTCGACCTCGCCCGCCGCGGACTTGCCCTTGCGCAGGTGGTCGAGTCGACCGCAGCGGAAGACATTCGCGCCGGGCGCCTGGTCACCGCACTGGACGAATACGCGCCGACGCTGGGCGCGGCCCATCTATACTTTCCCGGCACCACCCACATGCCGGCACGGCTGCGGGTGTTCATCGACTACTTTCAGGCCGCCCACGCGGCACGCAGGGCGGCGGCCTGACACACGCCGAATGGCATCGGAAAGGAGTTGCGCGTGGATACAGCCGAGACAATCTGCACCTTCTGGTTCGGGACCGATACCGACGAGGCCAGCATCATCGCCAGTCAGTCCGCACTGTGGTGGCGCAAGCGCGACGAGGTCGACACCGCGATCCGCGAGCGCTTCGAGCACCGGGTCATCCAGGCCGGAAACGGTGAGCTCGACGCGTGGCTGCAAACGCCGCGCGGCCGCCTCGCCCTGATCCTGCTCACCGACCAGTTCCCGCGCAACATCTACCGCAACAGCGCACGCGCCTTTGCCTTCGACGCACGGGCCCTGGGCTGGAGCAAGGAGGCAATCGCACTCGGCATCGACCGCCAGTGTCGCCCCGTCGAGCGCGTGTTTCTCTATCTTCCACTCGAGCATTCCGAAGACCGCAACGACCAGGCCGAATCGGTGCGACGCTTTGAAGCCCTGGCGGCCGAAGCCGGCCCCGCAGTCAAGGTGTCCTTCGACAGCTATCTGGACTTCGCCCGCCGCCACCGCGAAATCGTGGATCGCTTCGGCCGCTTTCCGCACCGCAATGCCGCGCTGGGACGGCAATCAAGCGCAGCTGAAACGGCCTTCCTCGAACAGCCCGGCTCCCGCTTCTAGCACTGCACAGAGGCTCGTGCACGCCGCCACCGTCACCCGCCCCATTCCGGGCTGCGAAATGTCCCTGCATCGAGCAAGGGCAAAGAACGACGCCCCCATTCATATACAATCATCCTCCGCGTCACTGCCCGCAGCGGTAGGACTGACGCTTACGGCCATTCAGGAGACATATTTTGGGTGAACATGCAATGCTCACCATCGCAGCAATCACCTTGCTCGGTGGTGCTTGCCAGTGGCTCGCATGGCGCTTGCGCCTGCCCGCCATTCTCTTTCTGCTGATCACCGGCATCGTCGCCGGGCCCGGCATCGGATGGCTCAACCCCGACGAGCTGATGGGGGAACTGCTCTTCCCCTTCGTTTCACTGTCGGTCGCCATCATCCTTTTCGAAGGCGCGCTGACACTCAAGTTCTCCGAGATCCGGGGCATGCAGCATGTCGTGCGGCGTTTCGCCACCAGCGGCGTGCTGGTGACGTGGACCGTGGCCGCACTGGCAGCACGTCTGATCGCCGGTTTCGACTGGGGTCTGGCGATCCTGTTCGGCGCCATCATGGTCGTGACCGGCCCCACCGTCATCGTGCCGATGCTGCGCACCGTGCGCCCGACCGCCCGCATCGCCAACATCCTGCGCTGGGAAGGCATCGTCGTCGATCCGATCGGTGCGCTGCTCGCGGTGCTGGTGTTCGAGTTCGTTGTCTCCACCGAGGCCGGTGGCGCGCTGAGCGCGACCATCCTGCTCTTCCTCGGCACCATTGCCATCGGCACGATTACCGGCCTCGCCGGCGGTTACCTGATGGGCGAGGCCCTGCGGCGCGACTGGCTGCCCAACTACCTGTTCAACGTCGCCACGCTGGGCGCGGTGTTCTGCTGCTTCGCCTTTTCCAACGCAGTGGCGGAGGAATCCGGCCTTCTCGCGGTGACGGTGATGGGCATCTACCTCGGCAACCGCAAGGGCGTGCCGATCGAAGAGATTCTGGCGTTCAAGGAAAGCCTTTCGCTGCTGCTGATCACGGTGCTCTTCATCCTGCTTGCAGCTCGACTCGACTTCGCCCAGCTCGAAGCGCTGGGCTGGGTCGTGGTCGGGGTGTTTCTGGCCATCCAGTTCATCGCCCGTCCGCTCAAGGTCATGTATTGCACCTGGGGCTCGAACATCCCGTGGCAGGAGCGCACCCTGCTGGCCTGGATTGCGCCGCGCGGCATCGTTGCCGCAGCAGTGAGCGCACTGTTCGCACTCAAGCTCGAGCAACGGGGCGTCGACCAGGCAGCCCTGCTGGTGCCGCTGACCTTTGTTGTCATCATCGGCACCGTCGTGCTGCAGAGCCTGACCGCGGGCAAGCTCGCCGCCATGCTCAAGGTGGCCGAACCCGAGCCGGCCGGCTTTCTGATCCTTGGCGCGAATCCGCTTGCACGCAAGCTGGCGCAGGCCCTCGAGCAGCAGAAGATCCGGGTCCTGCTGTGCGACACCCTGTGGGACAACGTCAGCCGCGCCCGCATGGCCGGCCTCAAGGCCTACTACGGCAACCCGCTGTCGGAACACGCCGAGGTCTATCTCGACACCACCGGCCTCGGGCGCATGCTGGCGGTCACGGCCGATGCTCACCTAAACGCACTCGCCTGCAACCGCTACAAGGGTGTATTCGGAGCGAAAGACGTCTTCGCGCTGCGGGTTGGCGGCGCGACGGGCACCAACGGCCGCAGTGACACGGCACGAGAGGGACGCACCGCCTTCAGCGACAAGGTCGGTTACATCGACCTTTCGCGCCGCCTATACCGCGGTGCCGAGATCCGCCGCACGACCTTGTCGGAAGCCTTCACCATGGAGCACTTCCGCAACATGCATGGCGACCATGCCACGCTGCTGTTCGCGATCGACCCCAAGGGCCGGCTCGAAGTGTTCTCGGCAGAGAACGCGCTCGAACCCGGCCCGGGATGGGCCGTCATGGCACTGATAGACCCCGCATCCGAAAAGACTGGCGGCACCGCAGCCACCGATGTGGAGAAGGCCAGCGCACCTGCAGCGAGCTGAGCGTTTGCGGATACAGGGGCGCGCCCGGTCCGAGGACACGGGTCACGCCCCTTCTCTTCATGGCAGCGACGGCAGGCAGCATCTACACTGAGGACGTTGTCTCGTGAAGGATGCCTTTCGGCCACCGCTATCGACCCGGAGCTGCCATGACCTCGCCGCCCCAGAAAACGGAATCCGTCTTCGCCACCCTTCCCACCGTGCTGCAAACCATCGACGGCACACTGACGGTGCCGACCGAAGACGATGAGCTGGCCATCATCGCCTACGACGGATTTCGATATCTCACCGCGCTCGGCTTTGTTCGTGGCCAGCCCGCCCTTGCGCTGCTCTACGATCTCGACATCGTGCACCTCGGCACCCGGCCGGGCAGTCGACTGATCGAGTTCCGGATCTACGTCCGGCTCAAGGAGCGCGTCCGCACCGAGATCGACCACACAGGCGCGGTTGAACTGATCGCCAGCGCGCTGGCGCTTCCCGCCGCAATCGAGGTCTCTGCCGAGCAATGGGGGCAGCTGTTCCCGCAGGTGCAGCAGCAGATGCAGAACGAACTGCCGCAGTGCCCGCCATCGATCCGCGCCATCCTCCACCCCGCCCCCGAAAAGCCCAATCCGTTCCACGGCGGAGGGCATTCGTTCAGCCTGTAGCCGGCAGCGACATCTCGTCGCCACCGGGCAGCGCCCTCAGCCGCGCAGCTTCCTCAACTCGATCTCGGCCACGTCGACCCGCACCGTGCCCAGACCGACGAGCACGCTGGCAAGCGCCGCGACCTCATCGCCCACGGCACCGGCCATCATCGCGATATTTTGTGCGTGCAGCGACATATGGCCCTTCTGGATACCGGTGGTCGCCAATGCCTTCAGCGCAGAGAAATTCTGCGCCAGCCCCACCGCGGCAATGATGCGGGACAGCCTGTCGGCCGAGGCGACGCCAAGAATCCTGAGGCACGCGCGGGCGGTGGGATGAAGCTTGGTCGCACCGCCAATCAGGCCAACCGCCATCGGCAATTCGATGGTGCCGGCCAGATCTCCTTCCGCAGTCACCTCCCAGTCGGTCAGGCTTCCATACGCGCCACGCCGCGCCGCATATGCATGGGCACCGGCTTCGACCGCTCGCGTGTCATTGCCGGTGGCCAGCACCACCGCCGAAATTCCGTTCATGACCCCCTTGTTGTGGGTCGCGGCCCGGTATGGATCTGCAGCCGCAAACTGGAACGCACTGATGATGCCGTCGCGCACCGCAGCCCCTCCAATTGCGTCGCAGGTCCAAACGGCCCGCGCGCGCGCGAGGCGGCGATCGGCCAGATTGGAGAGAATGCGCAGGTACACGCGCCCCCCACACCAGACCTCGATCTGGGGCGCCAGCTTTTCCGCCATGCTATTGACCGCATTCGCACCCATTGCGTCGCGGGTATCGACGATGAGATGGGTGACCACCATCGGCCCGCCAGCCGATTCGATAATGCGTACCTCCACATCACGAAAACCACCCCCCAGCTTCACCAGTACCGGATCGCAGGCGTCACATACGGCCTTGATCTCTTCTCGACGCTCCAGAATGCGGATACGGGCATGCACCGGGTCACTCACCCCTACAAGCTGCACCTGCGCAATCATCAGCGTGCCGGACATCGAGGTCACGAAACCACCGCTGTCATAGCACTGGCGCGCCGCATTACACACCGCAGCCACCACTGACGACTCCTCGGTTGCCATCGGCACGAGGATGTCCTCGCCATCGACACGCATGTTGGTCGCCACGCCCACCGGTACGTTCATGGTGGCAATGACATTCTCGATCAGGTGGTCGGCCAGATGTGGGTCAAGGTTTCCCATATTGGCGAGATGTCCGACCTCGTCTTCATCCAGCCCGCTGAACCCGGCAACGAAGTCGAGGCGTTCGCGCGGGCTCTTCTTGTGGAAGCCCGACACGCGTGAGGTTTTCTCTGGTGTGCTCATTGTGGATGTCTCCAGTCGATTGATGGGGTCGTGCGTCAGCCGGACGCCAATGCGGGGAGCCAGGTAACCAGCCCGGGGAAAGCGGCACAGATCAGCAGGGCGAGGATCTGCAGGTAGAGGAAGGGCAGGATGCCGCGATAGACGGTGCCCATGCCGAGATGCGGTGGCAGCGGCCCCTTGATGTAAAACAGGGTGTAGCCGAAGGGCGGGCTGATGTATCCGGTCTGGATGGTCAGCGCATACAGCACGCCGAACCAGATCTCATCAAAGCCAAGCAAGCGCACGATGGGAAGAAATACCGGCACGGTGAGCAGGATGATTCCAATCTCGTCGAGTACGGTGCCGAGAAAGATCAGGATCAGCATCATTACGCCGAGGATCACGTACGGATGCACATCGAGCGTGCGGATGAAATTGAGCAGCGTGTCGGCCCCGCCAAGGCCGGTGAAGATGGCGACATATGCCTTCGCGCCGATCGTGATCCACAGAATCATCGATGTCGCCTTCAGGGTTTCGACGGCGGCGCTGCCCAGGCCGCCCAGCGTCAGGCGCCGGCATAGCGCGGCCGACACCATCGCGCCGAACACCCCAACCGCGGCAGCTTCGGTGGGGGTCGCGACACCGAAGAAGATCGAGCCCAGAATCATCACGATCAACAGTGCTGGCAGGATCAGCGCTTTCAGGCTGGCAAGCTTTCTCGCCATCGGCACGCGCTCGTTCGAACCCGCCGGCACCGCACCCGGTTTCAGGTAGGCAACCGCAATGATGTATGCAATGTAGAGTGTCGCCAGCAGCAAACCTGGCACGAGGCCCGCGATCAGCATCTTCCCGATCGAGACTTGAGCGGTGACCGCATAGACGATGGTCAGCACCGAAGGGGGGATCAGGATGCCGAGCGTCCCCGAGGCGCAGATCGTGCCGGTCACCAGCTTGGGGTCGTAGCCACGTTTCAGCATCTGCGGCATGGCAAGCACAGCCATCGCCGTCACGGCCGCGCCGACCACACCGGTCATCGCAGCCATCACCACGCAGATGACAACGGTGCCGATTGCCAGCCCGCCGCGCACGCGACCGAACCACAATTCCATTGCCTCGTAGAGCGCTTCGATGATGCCCGAACGCTGAAGAATGCTGGCCATCAGGATGTACAGGGGGATTCCGAGCATGGCTTCGGAGTGCATGGTGTCGAACACCTGCAGCACCATCAGCACTACCGCATCCGGGTTCCACAGCGTCACCGTCAGCAGCAGTGACAATCCACCCAGAACGAATGCGATCGGCAGGCCGGACAGCATCAGCACGGTCAGGCCACCGAACATGATCAGCAGGATCAGGTTGGGCGTCATGCCTGCACCTCGTCCTCATCCGGGCGCGACGACGGCTCCCGGTACAGCAGACACAGGAACTCCGCCAGACTTTGCGCTGCGAGAAGGCTCACAGCCAACGGAATCGAGAACTTGACCGGCCAGATCTGCGGGTTCCACGCCGAGAACGATGTCTCGCGGAACGCCCAGGACTGCATTGCGAGCGGCAGGGAGTAGTACAGCAGAATGGCGCAGAAGCAGATGATGACAAGGTGGTTGAACAGGTCCGACCTGCGCTTCCACGCGGGCGAGAGGGCACGGTGCACGAGGTCCAGGCTTACATGCCCTCCAAGGTGCAGCAGGTAGGGGCCACCCAGCAGGAAGTACGGACCGAAGATCAGCGTCGCGAGCTCCATGCCCCAGACCGTGGGTGCATTGAAGACATAGCGGGCCACTACTTCATACAGCATCACCGGAACGATCACGAAGGCCAGCAAGGCGACCCCCATGAACAGCAGACGATTCACTCCGGTGATGGCCTTCACGTAAAGGCGTATCACTTTGGGCACGATCATTCCCGAAACAGGTTGGGCGGGGGCCCTGACGGAGCCCCCGCAGAGTCGACAGGTCAGGCGCTGCGGATTGCGCTCAGGACAGCAGGCCGAGCTGCTTCATGAAGGCCATCTGACTTTCCAGGATCTTCACCGCAGTCGGGTCGTTCTTAGTGGCTGCCTTCCACGCCTCGCGCGCCTTGACGCGCCCGGCAGCGACTTCCTTCGGGTCGAGCGAGGTCACCTCTACGCCCTTGGCCCTGAAGGTCTCGATTGCCTTGCCGTCCGACACCATGATGTGTTGGCGCAGTGCAGAAGAGGTTTCGCGCGCAGCAACCGCCAGTGCGGCCTTGAACTCGGCCGGCAGGCGGTCGTACGCGCCGCGGTTGGCCACGTAACTGGTCGCGGTGGTCGGCTGATGCGGGCCGGGCATCACGATGTACTTTGCCACTTCGCTCAGGCCGGCCTCGAGGTTGGCCGACAGATCGCCACGGTCGGCGAAGTCGATCACACCCTTGTCGAGCGCGGAATACACCTCGGCTGTGGCCATCGGGGTAACGGCGACACCGAGCGCACCCATCACGCTCGACGCAAGACCGACGAAGCGCCCCTTCTTGCCGCTCATGTCGGCGAGAGAGCGGATCGGGAACTTCGAGTGGATCGGCTCCGGGCCATATACCGTCGGCGCAATGTAGAACAGGCCCGCAGGCGCATAGGCCTGGCGCGCGAGCTCGAGGCCGCCAAGTTCGTAGAACCAGGCTTCGAACTGGTCCGGCTCGGGAAAGCCGAAGGGTACCGTGCTGGTGAATGCCAACCCCGGAATCTTGCCGGCCTCGTAACCGTCGAAAGTCTTCATCAGCTGGAATGCACCGCCGCGAACTGCATCGAATGCCTGGTTCGCGGGGACCAGCTGGCCGGCGGAGAACAGTTCGATCTGAAACTTTCCACCGGTCAGCTCGCCGACACGTTTGACGAAACGTTCCTCAAATTTCTGCGGCGTGGTGCCACCATCCCAAAGCGCCTGCATGCGCCAGGTCACCGTCTCCTGAGCCAGCGCCGGGGTACTGACAGCCACATTGGCTGCCGCGCCGACCGCGCCGATACTCAGCGCCTTGAGTGCATTCCTGCGAGTAATGACTTTCATTCTGTTTACTCCTCCTTTGGCTTCCGCCCCTTGCGGGCAGACTTCCGGATGGCGTGAAACCACCCATGACTTGCGCAGAACACCGGCCAGGTGCAACTCGAGGTCGCTTTTTGTTGGCAGGTCTGGCGTTCAATGTCTCCGATTTTTCGTTTTGCAGATCATCTACAATGAACAGGGACAGTTCAAGGGACACTTTGTTGAATTGTCAAACAACTGTCCCAGCCGAATAAGAGTGACAGTTCAGGTGAAACAGCGTGAATTGCCGATGCGCTGGCACGGAGGAAGGCCATGGGACGTACCGATGCGATCATTGAAAAGCTCAGGGCCCAGATCGAAAGCGGCTTGCTCAAGCCCGGCCACCGGCTGCTCTCGGTTCGTGCCGCGGCGGTCGAAGCCGGCGTATCCAAGAACACCGTCGCCGAAGCCTATGACCGGCTCGTCGCCCAGGGGCTGCTGAGCTCGAAGCAGGGCTCGGGCTACTTCGTGACGAGTGGACGCAGCCTGGCCTCGGGTACGCCATCCGCACATATTGCAGAAGCAATCGACTCTGCCTCGCTGCTGCGCGAGCAACTGGTGCGGCACTACGCCGTACGCGTCGGTGACGGCCGTCCCCCGGCGGAATGGATGGGTCGTCTCGACTTCGGGCGGCAGCTTGCTCAGCTCAAATCCGGTCTCGATACCGAGGCCAACCATGGCTACAGCAGTCCATGGGGCTACCAGCCGCTGCGCGAACGCCTCGCACTCATGCTGATCGAACGCTCGATTCACGCCTCCCCCGACCAGGTTCTGCTCACCTACGGTGCCAACCACGCACTCGACCTGGTCAGCCGCCAACTTCTGGAGCCGGGCGACGTCGCGCTTGTCGACAGTCCGGGCTACTACCCCCTGTTCGGCAAACTGCACCTCGGCAAGACCCGAACCATCGGTGTCCAGCGCCTGGACGACGGACCCGATCTCGATGATCTGGTGCGCAAGTGCGAGATATTCCGTCCCAAGGTCTTCTTTACCCAGTCGCTCGCGCACAACCCGACCGGAAGCGCGATCTCCCTCCCGGTCGCGCACCGGCTCCTTCAGATCGCAGAGCAGTACGGCTTCTTCATCGTCGAAGACGATCCGTTTGCGGACATTCTTCCGGCCGCCAGCCCGCGCCTGGCCACGCTCGATCAACTCAAGCGCGTGGTGTACATCGGGACTTTCTCCAAGACGCTCTCTGCCAACCTGAGGGTCGGCTACGTCGCAGGTGAAGCCCGGCTGATGGAAACGCTCTGTGACCTGAAGATGCTCACCGTTGTGAACACGTCCGATCTGCTCGAGCGCATCGTCTTCAACATGATCTCCAGCGGCCATTACCTGCGTCATCTGCGCCGCCTCAAGCTGCACGTCGAACAGGCTACCGAGAAAGCCATCAAGGCGGTCCAGGGCGCGGGTATTCACCTGCCGTATTCCGCAAACGGGGGCTACTACCTATGGGGCGAGCTCGGCGAGGGACAGGATGAACTTGCGCTGGCACGCCGCGCCGCCAAGGAGAGCATCTTTCTCGCCCCGGGCTCCATCTTCCGACCTGAAAAGTCCGAAGCGCCAGCTGCGATTCGGATTAACGTCGCCTACGCATGCAACCCGCAGTTTCTGCAGTTCATGAAGACGGCACGGACCTGAAGCGCTGCACGCACTCAACCCTCCTTGCCCGGCGTGCGGTCCAGAATCTGTGGCACCAGCCGCTCGGAGAAGCCGGCGAGGAAGGACCAGAACAGGAGCTTGGCCACGTCGGCACCGCTTGACGGGTAGGTTTCGGAGAAGAAGCGCTTGAGGTCCGCGGTGGTCGGGACCGGCTGCGAAAAGGGGTGGCTGGAGAAGGACGGGAACATCGAACCTTCAATCACCCCGCTGAGAAAACCGATGTACAGCACCAGCGCGAAGATGCCGCCATACACCGGGATCAGCAGGACCTGGCACCAGGACTGCGACAGCAACTCCAGCTCTTCATCGCCGAACTTCCTGAGGCGCTGCTGGATGCTGACGAATCCGCCCAGCAGGCCGCAACCGAAGCATGCCCATGACACCATGAAACGCTCTTCGCGCAGCAGGGTGAGACCAAACAGGCCGACGACGAAGAACAGCGCAATCCCCGTCAGGATGATCAGGCGCCGGGTGATTCTGAGCAGTTTTTCGGTTCGGGTCATTGAGACGCGACACTGCAGGGTGCCGGATGGGTGCTGATCCTTTCAGCATAGCCCCACCGAACCGGCTTTCAAGGCCGCGCTGGCCCGTCGGCGCTCATTCGCGCCAGAATGGCTTGTCGGCAGAAAAGCGTGCCTGCGCGCGGCTGATGCCGACATCTCTCAGCACTTCGTCATCGAGACTGCGCAGCTCGCGGCGCTGGCGGGCCCGGGTCTGCCATGTGCGCAAGGTGTCGCCTGACGCAGCGAGCAGGGCGGCCAGCGTGCTGCGCAAGGCGGGCAGGCGGCTGACGGGAATCATGCGGGCGTGGGTGATGGGGCTCATGGTGCGTCTCCTTCAGGGCATCGGTGATGACTGCATCCTGGCGTTCGCACGTAACACAATCCAATCGTTTTTCGGGATTCGCGTGTTCAGGAAATGTGATGGCGTCGTCGGCCGGAGTGCGCTTTACTAACACCTGAGAATCCCGCATCCGGAGTGACCGACGTGGAGCTATACCACCTGAAGACCTTCGTCACGGTGGCCGAAGAGAAGCACCTGACACGTGCCTCAGAGCGCCTGTTTACGAGCCAGCCGGCAATCAGTGCCCATATCAAGGCACTGGAGGAAGAGCTCAACCTCACGCTCTTCGACCGCACGCCAAAGGGCATGCAGCTCACCGCCGCCGGCGAGCAGCTGCTGGATCGCGCGCAACGCACACTGGCTGCTGCAGGCGACTTTCTGCACTACGCCAAAGGCATGCAGAACGAGCTGCTGGGCAGCATCCGCATCGGCCTGAATACCGATGCCGAATTCCTGCGTCTGGTCGAACTCCAGGCCGGTTTGCGCGCGCACTATCCACAGCTCGATCTCGAGTTCATGTCCGGCCGAACGGGCAACAACATCCCCGCCCTGAGGATCGGCAAACTCGATGCCGCCTTCGTCAGTGGCGATTGCGATGAGCCCCTGCTTGACTCCCATGTGCTGCGCGAGGAGGAAATGGCGGTGGCGGTGCCAAATGCACTGCGCGATCAGATCGCCTCTCCCGACATCCCGGCACTCGCGCGCCTGCCGTGGGTCTACACCTCGCCGGAATGCGCCTATTACCAGCTGATGCAACCGCTGTTCGAATCGCACTGCTGCATGCCGGTCAAGACCATGATGGCCGACCAGGAAGATGCCATGCGCGCCATGGTGGCCGCCGGCGTCGGGCTCGGCATCATGCGCCGCTCCGATGTCGAGGCCGCCGAGCGGGAAGGCAGGATGCACGCCCTGCCGATGAAGCTGCCCACGATCAGCCTGCGCTTCGCCTACCTCCGGAAGCGGGCGAACGACCCGATCATCCGCGCCGTCGTTTCGGAGCTTTCGACGATCTGGGGGCTGGCGCCGGAGCAGCAGCGTCAGGCGGTCTGAGCGGCCACCGACTTGCGCGCCAGGATTTAACTCCGCCCCCTGTCACTGCTGAAAAGCGTTAGTAATTCTTGTCATTTTGAAGCACTTCGATGCATTTGAGCACGCGCTGCGCGCGCCCGGACAGCGGCCACTCGGCGCGATGCAGCAGCCATAAGGTATCGACCACCTGAGGCTCGCGCTCCACCACGCGGATCGTATCGGCGCGCGCAAACGCCTTGCGCGCAAAGCGCGGAATCACGGTAAAGCCCAGGCCGCGTGCAACCGGCTCCAGAATGAGACCAATCTGATTGGTGAAACCCCTGCACGGCAGGCTGCGCACACCCGGACTGCCCGGAAAACAGCGGCTCAGGAGGCGTCCGGCCATGGCCTCGCCATCGGGGTGATCGATGAAGCCAAGGCGCACCAGATCCTCCCAGCTTTCGACCGCCGCGCCGGCGGGCACGACCAGCTCAAGCGGTTCCTGCACGAAGGGCTGAACGCTCAGGCGCGGATCGTCCGGCTTCAGGGTGACCAGGCCGAGCTCGTAACGGTTGGCCAGCACCGCTTCGATGACTTCGCTGGTTGGCGCAAAGCGCTGGCGGATGCTCAGCCCCGGATGCGCTGCCTGCAGATCGAGCAGCAGTGGATACAGCGCGAGACCGATGCTGCCCGGACTGATCAGGCTGATCTCGCCGTGCTCGGCGTCGGTGCCGGACAGGCGCAGCTGCAGGCGCTGATCCGCGGTGGCGAGCTCGCGACAGTAGTCGAGCAAGGCGTGACCGGCGGGGGTCAGCTCGACGTGGCGCGGGTGGCGGACCAGCAACTGCCCGAGCGCATCCTCCAGTCGCTTCACATGCTGGCTTACCGCGGCCTGGGTCAGGTCCAGGCGCTCTGCCGTGCGGGTGAAGTTTCCCAGCTCTGCCAGCGTGGCAAAACTGCGCAGCCATTGAGGGCTAAGCATAATGAACTCTTATCAAACCGATAACATCTACCTTGTTCTTATTATGCCTGCGTCTGCCTAGACTACGAACCACGTACTCAACAAGGAGCTCAGCATGTCTCAGGTCTATCCGCGCAGCTTTTCCCATATCGGCCTTTCGGTCACCGATCTCGACGCCGCCGTGAAGTTCTACACCGAAGTCATGGGCTGGTATCTGATCATGCCGCCCACCACCATTACCGAAGATGAATCCCCCATCGGCGTGATGTGCACCGATGTGTTCGGCGCCGACTGGAAATCGTTCCGCATCGCCCACCTGTCCACCGGCGACCGCATCGGCGTGGAGATCTTCGAGTTTCGCAATGCAGTGAAGCCGGAGAACAACTTCGAATACTGGAAAACCGGCATCTTCCATTTCTGCGTGCAGGATCCGGATGTGGAAGGACTGGCCGCGAAGGTCGTCGCCGCAGGCGGCAAGCAGCGCATGCCGGTACGCGAATACTTCCCGGGCGAGAAGCCCTACCGCATGGTGTACATGGAAGACCCGTTCGGCAACATCCTGGAAATCTACAGCCACAGCTACGAACTGACCTACGCCGCAGGCGCGTACCAGTAAGCTCAGTTCCAGCTATCCCCCCAGCCGTCGAAACTGCCGCGCGCATGGAAACGGCTGGCCACCTCCGCCAGCGCCGCCGTCATCGGTGCATCGAAGGGGCTGTGGCCTGCGTCGTCGATGAAGCGCAAGCGGCTACCCGGTAGCGCATGCTGAAGCTTGCGTGCGTTGGCAGGGCGGCAAACGAAGTCGAGCCGGCCGTGCAGGATGGCGACCGGCATCCCTGCCATTGCCCCGGCACAGCGCAGCGCCTCGGCTTCGCCGATGAAGCAGGCATGGGCCAGGTAATGGGCCTGGATGCGGTACTTGTCGAGCGCCACGTCGAGCGCATCGGCCGATAGCGGCTCCTCCGCCGGCGGCAGACGGCCGGGGCTCGACAGCGCGGCCTCCCATTGCATCCAGCGTTGCAGGGCCCGTGCGGCAGTCAGACGGTCCGGCGAGCGCAGCGCATCGAGATAGTGCTGCGCGATGTCCTCCTGCCCGCTTTCGTCGAGGTAGTCGCCGAGGCGCTCCCACGCCACGGGCAGCAAGGCGGCAGCGCCGCGGAAGAACCAGTCGAGATCGTCCTGCCCGGTGAGGAAGATGCCGCGCAGGATGGCGCCGCTGCAGGCATCGGGATGGCGGGCGCAATAGACCAGCGCCAGACTCGACCCCCATGAACCGCCAAACACCAGCCAGCGCTCGATGCCGAGATGGCTACGCAGGCGCTCGATGTCGGCGACCAGGTGGTCCGTGGTGTTGGCGGCAATCTCGCCGCGCGGCGTGCTGCGGCCGCAGCCACGCTGATCGAACAGCACCACGCGAAACAGCGCGGGATCGAGCAACTGCCGATGGCGCTCGCTGCAACCGCTGCCCGGCCCGCCATGCAGGAACAGCACCGGCATGCCATCCGGCGCGCCGCACTCCTCAAAATAGACTTGATGACCGTCGCCCACGTCCACATGGCCGTGGTTGAAGGGCTCGATCGCATCGAACAGGGCGCCGGCGTTGGATTCGTCGGCGGCAGGCGGAATAGTGGGCAGGGTCATTTTGAAATCATATCGCGCCCGGTCACGGCAATCTCCAGAAAATCGCTAGATGGCTTTCAAGAGATGCGCGATGCGCGCCAGCGCCCGGCGGCGCACCATGAAGTCGTGCCCTGCCATGCCGGCAGTCACAGTTCAGAAACCACACTGGAGACACGCCATGAAATGGGAAACCCCTGCAGCTTGCGATTTTCGCTTTGGTTTTGAAATCACGATGTACATCGCCAACCGCTGATGTGCCCCGGTGGGGCGGGCAGGTCGGCCGCCCCACCCACGAATGAATCGGGAGGCCGCGTGAGAATACGAGTACTCGGTGCCGCAGCTGGCGGTGGATTTCCGCAGTGGAACTGCAACTGCCCCAACTGCGACGGCCTGCGCAAAGGCAGCATCCGCGCCCAGGCCAGAACCCAATCGTCGATTGCAGTCAGCGGCGACAACGAGCACTGGGTGCTGTTCAACGCCTCCCCGGATGTGCTGCAGCAACTGCGCAGCTTCCCCGAACTTCAGCCCGGCCGCGCCCTGCGCGACACCGCCATCGCCGCCATCGTGCTCATCGATGCACAGATCGACCATACCACCGGCCTCTACATGCTGCGCGAACATCGCCAGCCGTGGCCCGTCTGGTGCACACGCGGCGTGCGCGAAGACCTGTCGGTGGGCAATCCGCTGTTCGGCGTTCTCGGCCACTATGCCGGTATCGACTGGCATGAGGTGCCGCTGGCCTGCGCCTTCAGCATTGAGCGCGCCGCCGGCCTCGGCTTCGAGGCCCTGTCGCTGACCAGCAACGCGCCGCCCTACTCCCCGCACCGTGACCGTCCGCAGCCGGGCGACAACATCGGCGTCAGCCTGATCAACACGAAAAACGGCAAGCGCGTGTTCTACGCCCCCGGCCTCGGCGAGATGGAGCCGCATGTGTGGGCGGCGATGGAGCGGGCCGACTGCGTGCTCGTCGACGGCACACTGTGGACCGACGACGAGATGATCCGCCTCGGCGCCTCGCAGAAGACCTCGCGTGCCATGGGCCATCTGCCGCAATCGGGCGCGGGCGGCATGCTCGAATGGCTGGATCGCCTGCCTGCGACCACGCGCAAGGTGCTGATCCACATCAACAACACCAACCCGATCCTCGACGAAGACAGCCCCCAGCGCGCAAGCCTGAACGCGCACGGCATCGAGGTCGCTTTCGACGGCATGGAGATCGAACTGTGATCGCATTCGACACCGACAACACCATCGAACATATCGCCGACATCAGCCTCGCCGCAGCGCAGGAGGCGCCGTGGTCGCCGGCCAAGTTCGAAGCCCTGCTGCGCGAGAAGGGCACCAGCTACCACATCCATCACCCCTTCCACCTGATGATGGCGGCGGGCGAACTCAGCCCTGCGCAGCTGCGCGGCTGGGTCGCAAACCGCTTCTACTACCAGATCGCGATTCCGGTAAAGGATGCGGCGATCCTGTCCAACTGCCCCGACCGCGAGATCCGTCGCGAGTGGATACAGCGCATTCTCGACCACGACGGCTACCAGATCGGCGGACTGGAAGACGCCGGTGGCATCGAAGCCTGGATCCGGCTCGGCGAAGCGGTCGGCCTCAGCCGCGACGATGTCACCTCGTTGCGCTTCGTCGCCCCGGCCGCGCGCTTCGCGGTCGATGCCTACATCAACTTCGCCCGCCAGCGCCCGTGGCAGGAAGCGGTTGCCTCCAGCCTGACCGAACTCTTCGCCCCGCACATCCACCAGCAGCGCATCGACACCTGGCCCACCCAGTATCCCTGGGTCGACACCGAAGGCCTGCAGTACTTCAGGAACCGGCTCACCCAGGCACGCCGCGACGTGGAGCACGGCCTGCGCTTCACCCTGGAGTATTTCAGCCAGAGCCGGGCGATGCAGCGGCGTGCGCTCGACATCCTGCAGTTCAAGCTCGACGTGCTGTGGGCGCTGGCCGACGCCATCATGCTCAGCCAGTGCGAAATCGAGATCAAGGGGCCGAAGGCATGAGCACCGCGACACCGAAGCGCGACATGCTCGCGGCCATGCCGCGCGTATCGAAGAAATTCCGTCTGCAATGGGAAGAGGCGCAGCAGGCCTGGGTGCTGCTCTACCCCGAAGGCATGGTGAAACTCAATCAGAGCGCAGGCGAAATCCTGAAGCGCTGCAGCGGCGAGCAGACCGTGGCCGCGCTGGTTGCCGAGCTTGAGCAGGCCTTCGACACCACCAACCTGCAGACAGACGTGCTCGCCTTTCTCGCCATGGCGCAGCAGCAGCACTGGATCGAGTACTGACATGAACACGCCCGCAGCCCCGGAACACGCCAGCCCGCAGATCGGCCCGCCGCTGTGGTTGCTGGCCGAACTCACCTACCGCTGCCCGCTGCATTGCGTGTTCTGCTACAACCCGGTCGATTTCGCCCACCACCCCGACGAGCTCTCCACCGACGACTGGCTGCGCGTGCTGCGCGAGGCGCGTGCGGCAGGCAGCGTGCAATGCGGCTTCTCGGGCGGTGAGCCGCTGTTGCGCGATGATCTCGAAATTCTGGTGGCCGAAGCGCACAGGCTGGGCTTCTACACGAACCTGCTCACCTCGGGCGTCGGCCTCACCGAAAGCCGCGCCGCCGCGCTCAAGGAAGCCGGTCTGGATCACATCCAGCTCTCGTTTCAGGACTCCACCCGCGAGCTCAACGATTTCCTGTCGCATACCCGTACCTTCGAGCTGAAGCAGAAAGTGGCCGCCATCATCAAGGCCAATGGCTGGCCGATGGTGATGAACTGCGTGATCCACCGCCTCAACATTGACTACATCGACCGCATCATCGACATGGCGGTGGAGCTGGACGCCGAATACCTCGAGCTCGCCAACAGCCAGTACTACTCGTGGGCGCTGCTCAACCGCGACCAGCTGCTGCCCTCACGCGAACAGATCGAACGCGCCGAGCGGGTCACCAACGCGCGCCGCGAACAGTACGGCGACCGCATCCGCATCTTCTACGTGGTGCCCGACTACTACGAGAACCGTCCCAAGAAGTGCATGAACGGATGGGGCAACGTCTTCCTCACCGTCACGCCCGACGGCACCGCCGTGCCCTGTCACACCGCCGCCATGCTGCCCGGCCTGAGCTTTCCGAATGTGCGCGACATGGACGTCAAGCAGATCTGGTACGACTCGGAAGGCTTCAACCGCTATCGCGGCGACGGCTGGATGAAAGACAGCTGCCGCAGCTGCCCGGACAAGGAAAAAGACCTCGGCGGCTGCCGTTGCCAGGCCTTCATGCTCACCGGCGACCCCGCGGCCGCCGACCCGGTATGCGACAAGTCACCCCATCACCACGTCGTCATCGCAGCCGTCGAACGCGCACAGAGCGGGGAGCAGCGCACGCACGAAGCGCCACTGGTATTCCGCAGCCCGGAAGAGTCGCGCAAGCGCCCGGTGCTGAGCAGCTGATCTGAAGGCGCGAACCTGATCAGCACGCGCTCAGCCTTCATTCGCACTGGTGTCGAATGTCGCTCAGCACGGTCCCCGTTCGCAGGGCATCCCGTCGCCGTCCCCATCCATCTTCACATTCGGGCAATGTTGCAGAAAGTATTCTGCCTCGGCACAGGAGCGCATCTGCGAACAG
This sequence comes from Parazoarcus sp. PS-13 R2A, assembly GCF_057621855.1. Classification (NCBI taxonomy): domain Bacteria; kingdom Pseudomonadati; phylum Pseudomonadota; class Betaproteobacteria; order Rhodocyclales; family Zoogloeaceae; genus Parazoarcus; species Parazoarcus sp. PS-13 R2A. The sequence continues at coordinate 60,236 of NZ_JBYEXN010000004.1, read as the reverse complement.
TGCTCGCGCCCGTCACAGCGAAAACTCGATTCGAACGCAGACGCAGACTGCGGGACCGCCCTTTGCACAACAGCGGGCTCATCAACCACTTGCCAGTTATCGGCACCAGAAAATCGGTGAGCATATTTCTGGTACCCAAACACTGCGACCACCGCCAAAATCAGCAGTGGCAATGCTCGGCCAAGGCTGCTGCGGCGCTCGGGTCGGGCGGGCCTTGACTGACGTGGTGCCTTTGGAGCCTCGTGAGAGCGCTCCAACCGGCGTGCAGGGGCCATCGGCGCAACCGACAGGCCGGGGCGTGCCACCCGCACCGCACGCTTCCTGCCGTCCTTGTCGAGCTCGATCTCGAACAGCAAGGACTCGCCCATCTGTGGCGGTTTTCCATCGCGCGGAAAAACGGAAATGTGGATAAAAATGTCCTGTCCGCCGTGCTTGGGCTTGATGAACCCAAACCCGCGCGCGTCGTTCCATTTTTCAAGCGTGCCTTCAATACGCATAAGTCGGCTACCGGTGATTGCAGAAATGCCCGGCCCCAAACCGGTGCATCATGTCCGCGGCATTGTGCCGACAGACATGCGCATGTCACAAGTAAACCGGCTTTTGGGCACCCCTACACAGACATGCCCACCTTCTCCAGCAGCAGCGGCTTGACCGTTTCCAGCCAGATATCGATGCGCTCGTCGGTATGCATGCCTTGCGTGCGGGCGTCGATGACGAGGCCGACGAAGCGCCCGTCGACGATGGCGGCGGAGTGGTCGAAGGTATAGCCGTCGGTGGGCCAGCTACCGATGATCTCGGCGCCGAAGCCCTTGAACACTTCGTACAGGCGCAGCAGGGAACTCGCAAAGCGGTCCGAGTAACGCTCCTGCGCACCGAGGCCGAACAGCGCGACACGCTTGCCGGAGAAGTCCGCCGACTCGAACTGCGCCAGAAACTCTTCCCAGTTCGGCTCCAGACAGCCTGCACTGCGTCCCGGGATCTCGCCGATGCCATAGCTCGGCGTGCCGAGGATCAGCGCGTCGTACTGCAGCATGTCGGCGAGCCCGATGCGATTCACATTGAGCGGTTTTGCCGCGATGTCATCGCCCAGCTTCTTGTGAATCTTCTTGGCGATCAAGCGCGTGGTGCCGGTTTCGGTGCCGAAGAATATGCCGATCCTGTTCATCGTGTTCCTGCCGTCAATGTCAAAGGAAATGTAGCCAGCGGTGTGTTCGCCTCAGGCCAGCGCGTCACGCATCAGCTGTGCCACGTGGGCGGGGCGCCGCGCCACACCCTCCACAATCTGGTGGCGGCAGGAGAAGCCGTTTGCCAGCAGCGGCGCATCGGGTGCCGCACGCAAGGCGGGGAGCAGATCGGCCTCCGCCATCTGCATCGAGATGTCGGCGTGCTCGGCATCGAGACCAAAGCTGCCGGCCATGCCGCAGCAGCTGGCCTCGACAAACTCGAACTCGAAGTCGGGAATCAGACGCAGCACCTTGCGCAGCGACTTCATCGCACCAACCGCCTTCTGGTGACAGTGGCCGTGGACGAGGGTCTTCCCGCCGCCGATGGGCTTGAGTGCGAGCGTGAGACGCTTGCGGTCATGCTCGCGGGCGATGAACTCCTCGAACAGGTACACCTGCTTCGCCAGCGCTTCGGCCTCCGGACCGAGACCGAGCTTGAGGTGATCGTCGCGCAGCGACAGGATGCACGACGGCTCAAGTCCGACGACCGGCGTGCCATCGGCGAGCGCCGGGCGCAGTGCGGCCTGCATGCGCAGGGCTTCGCGGCGGGCAGCATCGATCTGACCCAGCGACAGCCAGGTGCGACCGCAGCACAGCGCGCGGCCCGGCTCCGGGTCGTCGGCCGCGGGCCCGAGCACTTTCACGTCGTAACCGGCACGCGTGAGGACGGCATGGGCAGCCTCGGCGATATCGGGGTCGAAATGGCGGGCAAAGGTATCGACGAACAGGTAGACGCTGCGATCGCTCACCGCTGCCGGCTCAGGCGCAGCTGTTGCAGCGTAGGGACGGACAACCGGTTCGGGCAGGGTGCGCTGCGCGGAGATGCCGAAGCTGCGCTCGAGCTGACGTGCCAGCAGCGGCACCCGGTTGCGCAGGCGCACAAGCGCGCGCAGCAGGCGAGGGTGGCTCAGCCAGCGCGGCAGGTCGGCAAACAGGCGGTCGCGCGGCGAGATGCCGTTGATGGCGTTGCGCTGCGCCTGCCATTCGATCTTGATCGCCGCCATGTCGACCTGATTGGCGCACTCGCGCTTGCACCCCTTGCAGCCGACACACAGGTCCATGGCCTCGACCAGACGCGGGTCGGTGAAGGGTGCCGGGCCGTATTCACCATTGAGCGCCGCCTTCAGCGCCAGCACCCGCCCGCCGGGAGAGTACCCGGCGTCGTCCGTGACCCTGAAACTGGGGCACATCACCCCCTTGGGCTTGCGCTGGCACAGGCGGTCGCTGATGCACACCGCCACCGCCTTGGCAAAGTCGCCACCGGTGGCCGGGATGCCTGCATAGGCGTCGCCCTGGCCTGCGGTCTCGTAGGACGACCAGTCGAGCTGATGTTTCATTTGCTTCCTCCGCAGAAGGAGAAAGCAATTCCGATACCATGCCGCAAACGCTCAACAACCGCATGAAACCGGCCTGATCAGGCCCGCGCCATGGCGCGAACCCGACAAACCGACACGCCAGGCTCACTCGTGTCGCAATGCTTCGATCGGATCGAGCTGTGCCGCCCGACGTGCCGGAAAGTAGCCGAACACCACACCGATCGCCGCCGAGAACAGGAAGGACAGCAGGTTGATGGAGGGGTCGAAAAGGTAGTCGATGTTCATGACGCCGGACAAGGCAATGGAGGCCGCCGCCGCGAGAATGATGCCGATCACGCCCCCGAGGCTGGAGAGCACCACCGCCTCGATCAGGAACTGCAGCAGCACTTCGCGTTCGAGCGCGCCGATGGCGAGGCGGATGCCGATCTCGCGGGTACGCTCGGTGACCGACACCAGCATGATGTTCATGATGCCGATGCCGCCCACCAGCAGACTCACCGCCGCCACCGCCCCCAGCAGCATGGTGAGGATGCGGGTGGTACCGGTGAGGGTTTCGGCAAGCTGCCGGGTGTCCATCACACGAAAGTCGTCATCCTCGTTTTCGTTGATGTTGCGGCGTTCGCGCAGCAGCTGTTCGAGCTGGGTCTTGATCGCGTCGACCGCATTCGTGGTGCTGGCGGAGACCATCAGCATGTTGATGTCCTGGCTGCCGCTCAGGCGGCGCTGTACCGTGCGCAGCGGCATCACCACGGTGTCGTCCTGGTCCGAGCCCATCGCCGACTGGCCCTTGGATTTGAGCAGGCCGATCACCTCGCAGGCGAACTGAGCGATGCGGATCTCCGCGCCCACCGGATTCTGTGCGCCAAAGAGATTCTCGCGCACCGTGCTGCCGATCACGCACACGGCCTTGCCGGCGCGCTCTTCCGCTTCGGTAAAGCCCCGCCCGGCGACGAGCTCCCAGCCCGACGCACTGAAGTAATCGTTGCTGCTGCCGGTCACCATGGTCGACCAGTTCCGCGCCTGATAGACCGCGGTCGCCGAGCTGTTTGCCACCGGCGCCACGGCTGCGGCGTCGGTGATCTGGTTGCGTACCGCCTCGACGTCGGCGGTCTTGAACTTGGCCGCCTCATCGCTGCCCGGTCCGAAGCGCTGCCCCGGGCGCACCATGAGCAGATTGCTGCCCATGCTGGCAATCTGATCGGCTACCGAGCGCGTCGCGCCATTGCCCAGCGTCACCATGGTGATGACCGCCGCCACCCCGATCACCACCCCGAGAATGGTCAGGAAGGAGCGCATCAGGTTGCGGCGGATCGCCCGCATCGCCAGCAGTAAGGTATTCCACAGCATCAGGCGAAGGCCTCCTGCAGATGATCGCTGTCGACCCGGCCATCGACGAAGCGCACCACGCGTTTCGCATAGGCGGCCATGTCGGGTTCGTGGGTGACCATCAGCACGGTGATGCCGTGCTCGCGATTGAGGCCTGCGATCAGTTCCATGATCTCCTGGCTGTTGTGTGTGTCAAGGTTGCCGGTTGGCTCATCGGCGAGCAGGACCTTGGGCGCGGTGACGATGGCGCGGGCGATGGCAACGCGCTGCTGCTGACCACCGGACAGCTCGTTTGGCGCATGGTCCTCCCAGCCATCGAGCCCCACCTGCTTCAATGCCGCACGCGCGGCGGCATGGCGTTTGGCAGCCGGCTCGCCGCGGTAAATCAGCGGCAACTCGACGTTCTCAAGCGCGGTGGTGCGCGACAGCAGGTTGAAGCCCTGGAACACGAAACCCAGAAAATGCCGCCGCAGCAGCGCACGCTGGTCGCGCGTCATGCGCTCCACGTGCACACCCTGAAACTCGTAACTGCCTTCCGTCGGCGAATCGAGACAGCCAAGAATGTTCATCGCGGTCGACTTGCCCGAACCGCTCGGCCCCATCACCGCGACAAAGTCACCCTCATCGATGTCGAGATCGATCCCTTTCAGCGCCTGGAAGGCTGCAGCGCCGCGCCCGTAGGTTCGGGTGATGCCGGCAAGACGGATCAGCGGGTTCGTGCTGCGGGTGTCTGTGCACATGGTCTCGGCGCTCATTTCGCCGCGCTCACGGTTTCGGTGATCACCTGCATACCGGCCTGGAGCTCGCCACCGGTGATTTCGGTGAAGCGCCCGTTGGTCACGCCTGTGCTCACCTCGACCGGCGCCGGATGGCCGTCGCGCAACACCCACACCTGCTGACTGCCCTCCTTCAGCACCACCTGCTGCTTCGGCGGACCGCCCGGTGGGCGCGGCATCAGCGAAGACAGGATGCCGCCCCGCGACTTCCCGCCAGCCTGCGCCACCGGCGGCGTGAACCGCAGCGCGGCGTTCGGCACCAGCAGCACGTCATCGCGGGTGATGGTGGTGATCTCGGCGGTCGCGGTCATGCCCGGTCGCAGGCTGAGATCGTCGTTGCTCACCTGCAGCACTGCAGGATAGGAGATCACGCCATCGGAATCGGTCGCATTGAAGCCAACCCGCGTAATCGCGGCGGCAAAACGCCGTCCCGGCCAGGCATCCACCGAGAACGTCGCCTTCAGCCCGGCCTTCACCTGGCCGACATCCGCTTCATCGACGTCCACGCTCAACTCCATCCGCGCCAGATCCTCGGCCAGCGTAAACAGCGTGACCGCCTGCAGCGATGCCGCCACCGTCTGACCGGGATCGACGTCGCGCGCCAGCACCACGCCATTGATCGGGGAGCGGATCGTGCCCTTGCCGAGGTTGGTGAGGTCGGTCTGCAGACTGGCCTTGGCTTCGGCAATGCTGGCATGCGCACTGGCGACATTGGATTCGGCCCGCTTCAGATCGGCCTCGGCGACCTCCATTTCGATCCTGGAGGGCACCTTTCCGCCCGAGAGCCGCGACACTTCGCGGTAGCGGTCGAGTTTGGCCGCCGCCTCCGTCCGCGTCGCCTGTGCCTGCGCCAGGCTGGCCTCGGTCACGGCCAGGGCCGCACGCGACTTGGCGACGCTGTCTTCAAGCTTGGACAGATCGAGCCGGGCCAGCACCTGGCCCTTCTTCACCCGGTCGTCGTCGTCCACCAGCACCTCTGCAATCGTGCCCGACAGTTCGCTGCCCACGCTCACCTGATTGGTCGGCTCAAGATTGCCTGTGGCCGAGACCGTCACTACCAGTCCGCCGTTTGCCGCCGCCTGGGTGCGGAACTGCGGCAGGCCGGCGTCGTTGCTGGCGCCGAACATGAACCACGCAAACACCAGCGCCACTGCCACAAGGAGCGCAATCAGCCAGCGCTTCCCGCGCCCCAGGCCACCGCCACCGGCGCTGCCGGCCAGAATTGCGTTGAGATCGGGCGTCTGCCCATTGCCGGCCTTGCCGGATACGTCGTTCATGATGCGGTCCTGGTGTCTTGTGCGGAGTCCGTCGGCGACCAGCCGCCACCGACGGCCTTGTAGAGCTGAATCTGGGCGCTGGCGAGCTCCCCGGTGCTGCTGGCGAGCTGGTCTTCGAGGCTGAGCAGGGTGCGCTGGCTGTCGAGCACATTGAGGAAGTCGGTCAGGCCCGAGGCATAGCGGTGTTCGGCGATCTGCAGCGCCTCGCGTGCCGAGGCCGTGGCCTGTATCAGCTGGGTATGGCGTTCGCCGGCGTTCGCCACTGAAACGAGTGCGTTCTCGACATCTTCGAGCGCCGTCAGGACTGCCGCCTGGTAGGCCAGCCGGGCCTGCTCGAGCAGCGCATCCTGAATCTCAATATTGGCTTCGATGCTCCCGGAATCGAAGATCGGTGCCGAAATACCCGCCAGCAGCGAGCGCGTCACCGAACCCGTACTGCCGAGTGCATCCAGACTGAGCGCACTCAGGCCGAGCGAGCCCGACAGGCTGAAGCTCGGGTAGCGTGCCGCTTCGGCTTCGCCCAGGCGCGCGGTCTGTGCAGCCAGCCTGCGTTCGGCCGCACGTACATCCGGACGCTGACGCAGGGTGTCAGCCGGGATGCCCACCGCCATCGATACCACGGTCTGCGGAATGTCGGCCTCGGACAGCCGCGAGACCAGCTCACCCGGCGAGCGCCCGAGCAGCACCGCCAGCCGGTTCTGCGCCTCCGTCACTGCAGTGCGCAGCGCCGGCAGATTGGCGCGAGCGCTTTCCAGTTCGGTGCGCGCCTGCGCCGCGTCAAGATCGGACACCAGCCCGGCCTGTCGCCGCCAGCGGGTCAGATCGAAAGTCTCGCCGCGCGCCGCCACACTGGCCTCGGCAACCGCGAGCCGGCGCTCGCCGGTGCGCAGTTCGACGTAATTGAGCACCACTTCGGCCACCAGCGACACCCGCGTGTCACGCAGGCTCTCGGCACTGGCACCGAGATCGCCCTCTGCCGCCTCTGCCCCGCGCTTCAGGCCACCGAAGATGTCCGGCTCCCAGCTGGCGTCGAAATCCGCGCTGAAGAGATCGCTCGTGGTGCCGCTGCTGCTCTCGGAGCTCGTCCGCGACCGGCTCGCCGAACCCGACGCAGTCAGCGACGGCCCCAGCGCAGCGCCAGCCAGCGTGCGTCGCGCGCGCGCCTCGCGCAGTTGCGCACGTGCAGTCGCCAGATCGAGATTGGCCGCCAGCGCATCGGCGACCAGCCCGTCGAGGACCGGATCCTGGTACTGCCGCCACCATTCGGCCAGCACGGTTGCGTCCGGCGCCTCGACCTCACCGGTGGCAGACCAGTTCGCCGGAACGGCAGTCTGCGGCTGCTGATAGTCCGGCCCCACGGTCATGCACCCGGACAAGGTGAGCACGGCCGCCAGCGTCAGCGCAAAGCGAGTGGTGCGCGATGAAGAGGAAACAGTTTCAGGGATGGGCCGCAGCCCGGCAGAGGCAATCATGGACGTTCTCGCAATGTTCACCCTACGCTGCCCGCATCGCCAGAACGACGAAATGCAGCAGAAACGCGGGGTTTGACGCGAAAATATTACAGGTCGTATCCCCCGCGCATTGTGTTGGAATGTAGCGAATTTGTAGCGGCAGACCACCACCGCAACATGCCGTGCCGTTTTCTGCCCTGTATTGAACATTTCACTTGCCACACACCGGCAATTCTCGTCTATAATCCGCGCCCTTCAGCACCCTTGGCGCGTCATTGGCGCGCACTGCCTGATGAAAGTCGGCAGCGGAGCAGAAGCCCTGGTGGTGAAATTGGTAGACACGCTATCTTGAGGGGGTAGTGACGCAAGTCGTGCGAGTTCGAGTCTCGCCCAGGGCACCAACGGCAGCAAAAAGCAGTACGACTGAAGCCAGATCACCCGCACACGGGCATCTGGCTTTTTTCATTGCAACCATCCGGAGCAGCAGATGCGAGTACAAACGAATTCGTCCGACGTTGGCCGCTGCGGCTGTGGCCGTCGCGAATACTGCGACGGCAGCCACGGCCTGACCGAAGCACAGTGGCAGGCGCTGAAGGCCAAGGGGCGTGAAGCTGCCGGACAGCAGCCTGCCAGCGCCGAACCGAAGAAAGCCGGCTAAGCGAACTTTTCCTGCTTGTAATCAATCTCGTCGCGATCGTCCGCCGCTTTGGACATGAGTTCAAAGTTGATTCGCAGCAGCGGTATGTCCGTGTCGTCGGCCCGACAGGTATCCAGCACTTTCTCGAGCACCTTGCGCGTCTTGCTGATGCGCGGCGAGTAGTTCGACAGCTGGATGTTCTCGGCGAGGATTGAAAACAGCGTCTTGTTGTCGGTGCTCAGCCTGGCGTAGGCCTCGAGCGCCTTGTTGTAAAGGTCGGACTCGTTCTGCTCTGCGTGGTCGCCCGACAGCACATTTTCGGTCTTCTGCAGCCGATGGGAGAACGCGAGCTTGATGTGCTCCGGCCTCGGCAGGTTGTCGATGAGGTCGACCAGGAACAGCACCCCGCTGTTGAAGAACGAACGCTCACCCGACTTGCTGCGGGTTGCATTGGTCATCAGGAAATAGCCGGCCAGTAACACCTCGAAACTCAGCCCCTTGACGGGCTTCTGCGCCTCGTTGCGAAAATCGTCCAGCTCTGAAACATAGAGGCAGAAAGGCAACAGCGGGTGAATCCTGTCGCTCGACTCCGAGATGGAAAGCCCGATCTCCTGCAGGTCCAGTCGCTCGGTGATCTCCATCTTCGCGTCGCCGAGCCAGTTGAGATCGTCTCCATCGCCAAAGTGCCCCTGAAAGAAGCCCTTGCGGCACGACTCCAGCAGCAGGCTGCGCCGCCCCGGCTCATGCAACGAGACGTTCCAGGTCTCGTTCACCACCGAGTACTTGAAGGCCTGATCAATGGACGAGACGAGCTGGCTGATATGTGACTTGATGTCCGCGTGGATGTCGGTCAGCACATCGGTGATCCTGTTTCTGTTCTGGGCCAGCATGTCCTGAATGCAGGCGCGCCGATGGTCGTGATCGATAAAGTTGAGCACGCCGTACTTTCCCGCCGTTTCCTTGTGCAACAGCGCATAAAAGGCTTCTTCGAAGCGATTTGCCGCGGAAACGAGCTGATTTGCCGACTGCGTGATCTCATAGTAGTTGTCGATCAGCTGCTCGTGCAGGCCTTCGTAGTAGCTGTGCGTTTCCTGCGCCTGCTGCTTGGCTGCGATGTCCGTCGCTTTTGAAGCGATCGCGATCGCCACATACGCACCGGAGAAGGCAATGGGCAGGCCGAGGATCAGGTTCAGGGAATCGGAAATGCTCGACCAGCGCTCGACACTGAGAATGCCCGGCAGATCTGCACTGCTGCCGAGAAGCAGCGTGACCGCAACAAACAGTACGAACGCAATGATCAGGAAATAGAGAATCCCGAGCCTGAAATTGCGGAAATCCGTGTTCTTCGTGTTGGAAATGAAGTTCATGATGACTTGCTGCTGTTTCTACGCTTGATGTCGATCAGCAACTCAAGCTGCTGATCCGAATCCATTCTCGATATTTCGTGCTGGATATCCGATTTGTAGTCGATCAAGGGCAGACGACCTTCTTCAACCGCCGCGCGGACGACCGCATCATTGGAGTCGATCAGCCGGACCATCGAATGCACGACTCTCTTGATCTGCTTGATCGTGATGCTCGCGTCTTCCAGCGGCATGTCCAGAATCATCCGGATCTCGCCATCGCGATGGTCGTAATCGAAGAAGCAGAGCTTCTGCTCGAATGTCTTCCGGATCGCGACTTCAAAGAATGCGCGTCGATGTGCGGTGTTGATGCAGTTGTAGAGTTTGGGAACGATGACCTTGATCAGCTCCCCGTTCTCCTGCACCGTGAACAGAATGCCGATGTAATTGTCGCCATCCTTGTCCTTGTATTCCTTGGTCGGAAAGCCCGCGTACAGATAGCCCTCATTGGCATTGCCGCTTTCAACGGACAGCTTGTACTTCCAGCCAATTTCCTTGAAGAGTGCTTCAAGCTCCACGATTGTTGTAGCCACAGCTCAGAATTTCCCAGGTTCGTACAGTGCAAACAAATACAGCCCTGGCCTACGGCGCAGGGCTGACGCTTAATTCAGGCGATCAGAAAGGATCAGATGCCGGAATCGTTATCAAGCGCATGCAGTTGAGCCAACAGCTCCCGACGCTTGCGTTCCTTCTCATCCTCGCCACCGTCAGCCACGCCAAGAACGGCCTTCATTTCGGGGATCAGCGTTGCACTCTTGGCGATAACGCCCAGCATGCGCACAAACTGCTTCAGGGTCAGGTCTCCGTCTTCAATGGGGAGGGAGATTGACAGGTGGTGGTCGTGATCGTCCGGATCGTATTCCCACGCCCCGATCTTGCTGCTGTAGTTCGCATTCAGCATCCAGGCCAGCAGCTTTGCACGCTTCTCTTCGCTGGCTTCGGCCACGAGGTCGTCGAGATGCTTCACCGTGCGAATTTCCAGAAGTTCGCCCTCCTCGGTCAGAAGGATGATGACCATCACCGCATTCGGCTGCTCACCAAAGGAAGTGATGATGGATCTCTCATCCCTGACCTTGTAGTTGACTTCCATCTGGTCCAGATAGGATTCGATCTTGCTCAGGCTGATTGCCATCAGTGACGCTCCATTAGTTGATTCAAGCTACGTTCATCAAGAATTTCGTCGATCAGAACCTGTTCAGCCACCGCCACAATGCGTGACCAGTGCTGATTGACGAGACTGTCGGTCTGCTCGGTCGCGGCGCTGATCCATGCTGCGACCCTGCTCTCCAGCACACTCTGAAATGCGGGGGATCGCGTTTTCTCCTGCAGGGCCACGCTGTTCACGTTGTACAGCGCCTCATCCATGCCGAGCTCCCCGATCGCCAACCATGCGTACTGCATCACCTGTCTGAGATCGCCGGATGCGCCGCTGTCGAGCCCCTTCGCCCCGAACTGCTTCACCTGGGCCGCACGTCCTGCGAGCGCGACGCAGCTCATCCGGAACAGGAAATCGCGGGTGTAGTCGTGCTCCTGCTCGCTGTCGTAGGACACCATGCTGAGAAAGCTGGAACGTGCCACAACCGTGATCTGCTCGATGCGGCGCTCCGGGAGCAGGGTCCGCGAGACCACCGCGTGCGCGGCTTCGTGATAGGCCGTTTCTCGCAGGCGGTCGTGGCAGAAGGCCAGATCCAGGGTTTCGCCATATTTCTGCAGGTTGATCTGCTCGATCAGATGCGCTTCGGTCAGCATGGACAGGCCTTCACGCAGCGCGAGCAGAATCGATTCGCGCGTGATCTTCTCCAGATCCGCACCACTGAAACCGGGCGTCAGCATGATGATGCGGTCGATGTCGATGTCCGGACCGAACACCGGATTCTTCAGCATGCGTTCGATGAACCAGCGGCGTGCATCCTTGTCGAGGTTCGGCACTTCATGATGCAGGTCGATGCGGCCGGAACGCAGGATGGCCGGATCGATCAGCTCCTTGCGGTTGGTCGCCGCGATGATGAAGATGTCGCTGTCGCCGCTGCTGAAGCCGTCAATCTCGACCAGCATGCGGTTGACCAGCGCATCGGCAAGCGGCCCGCCCACGCCCCGGCGTGGCAGTGCATCCACCTCGTCGATGAAGATGATGGCGGGCGCATACTCCCGGGCGCGTGCGAAGAGCTTCTGAATGAACGCTTCATTGAGCAGGTCGTTACCCGAACAGGCCAGGAAGGGCAGACCGGCCTCATGCGCGAATGCCTTGGCCAGCATGGTCTTGCCGGTTCCAGGCACGCCGTACAGCAGCATCCCCTTCGGCGGCTTGATGCCTTGCGCGGCAAGCAGGGGGCGGTTCCTGACCAGATTGACGACTTCCTTCAGCCTGCGCTTGATCTGGTTGTGGCCGGCGATGTCGGCAAACGAGACGTCCGGCAGATCGAGCTGGATGCCCGACGCATCGGAGAAATCATCCTGTTTCGACAGCTTCTCGATTCTTGCCCGCGAATAGCTCAGGATCAGCCTGCTGCCGTCGATCTCGATGTCGTGATCAAAGTAGATTCTCTGGTGCTTGGTGGCGAGCTGATTCGGTACATGCTCGTAATCGAGCCCGGCAAGAAAGCTTGTGGCGGCCTCACCGAGTCTGAGTTCGACCGTTTCAACATCGACGTGCTGATGCAGGAGCAGGTAGTCGGTGACGGGATCGAACACATAGTCGCTCAAGCGCGACTTCAGTACGCGCGCATCGAACTCGGGGGCGAAGCCGAGTACGAGCAGCTTCACCAGCGTATTCAGGTCATCGCACTCGACGGCAAGACCCAGCTTCTGCTCGAAATCCTTGCGCTCCTTGTGCAACTGCTGCAGCGCGATTCTTGACAGGCCATCGAGCGAAAGCCTGTTGAACAGGATGATGCTGCCCTGGGCCAGACGCGACATCATTTCGGGCGGAATCGCTGCGACCTGGTTGCCGCCCTCGATCTTGGTCTCCTGGCGGATGACCTGGAGCAATGTCTCACGCGCCTGGTGCGGGTTCTTGCGGGTCTGGCCAAGGAAGCTGCGGTTACTGTAGTAGCGGCTTCCGAGGTTGGACGTGAACACGACGATGGTGTCGCGAAAATCGATGTCCTCGTCGCTGTATTCGTCTTTCAGAAAGCCTGCGGAGAGCATCCGCAGCAGCGTTGTCTGAACCCGCGTGTGTGATTTCTCGATCTCGTCGAAGACGATGATCGCCTTCGGGTGCTGCTTGACGAAGCGGGTCAGCTGCCCTTCACCGGCGCTTTCAAAGCCCTTGCGCAAACCGACCAGGGCAAAGCCTTCCTTGTCGGACGGAAACTGGGCCATGTCGAAGGCGCGCACCGCATAGCCCTGCAGCCCCTGTCCAAGCAGTTGGGCCATATAGGTCTTTCCGGTGGCGGGCGGGCCGAGAAACGAGAAGATCGCACGCGGACGATTCTCCCTTTCACGCCAGGCCATGCGCATCACCGCATCACTGACCGCCTCGACGGCATCGTCCTGATCGAAGATCTGCGTCCGCAACAAGGCCTGCAACTCGCTGACGCCAGCGATCACTGACTGGTACAGACCCTTGCGCTGTTCGAGGCTGAAATGGATTTCCGTGATCTGTGAGCTGGCATCCAGCCCGCGCGCCTTGAGCCCGGCGAGAAGGCGCATCACCTCATCGGAGTAGGACAGGCGCGGACGGCTTGCCACCTGCTGCAGAAGTTCAGGCGTGAAGCGCTCGGTCTTTTCATGCGTATCCGATACGTTCAAGGCATCAAGCAGCGCCCGGTATGCAGTGTCGTCGACCGCTTTGAGCGAACGGATCGCTTCGGCAAGGTGTGCAACGGAAATATGTGCCGCGTTCGACTCTCGTGCGATGTACTTCGCACCCAGCAATAGACGCCGCATGATGTACTTCCAGGCTCACGACCACGCTGGATGCAAGCGGCGCATCAAGGCAGTTTCATGGCATCCGTTATGAAGAAAATGGTGCTGTGGCCACTCCGGCCGACATGCACATCTGCCTCCCGAAGACGGGCAGAACATGCAAATCAGATCATCGGACTACTCTGCGATGGTGCTTGAATTCGGCCACAAGGCGGGCGAAGAATAGCAAGACGCGGCGGAGCACTCCATCACGAATTTATAGTTAATTGATTTAACTCAACAAATTCGATCAGAAACATTCTCACCAAGAGTCATTGAGCCCATAAAGTGTGCATTAATGCAGATTCGGAGCGAATTTCTCTGGAAAGCCGGCATACGGACAGGTCCCCGTTACGCGCCGATCCACCGGGGGCAGCAGAGCGCACGCGCGTCCGAACAGGTGCGTCAGCGCAAGCGGCGCCTCACTCGCCCGCCTCAAGCCGCAGGTAGGCACGGCTGACATTGCCCCGGTGCAACTCTGCAAAGTTCGCGAGATGCGCGAACTGAGGCGCATCGCCCAGGGCGGCAACCGCCTGGTCCACGCCGGCCATGTCGTCCGCAAATCGCCGCACGCCCGATGCCACAAACGCAAGGTAGTCACCGGTGTCGCGCTGGGCACCCGCGAGATCGGTGACGCTGCCGTGACCCGGCACGACATGCACTGGAGAAAGAGCCTTGATGGCCTTGAACGCGTCGAGCCAGGTGCTCACATTGCTTTGCGGCAGGACGCCGAGCAGGCGATCGACGTACACATGATCACCGGCAAAGACGACACGCTCGGCCGGCAGCCAGACCACCACATCGCCCGGAAAGTGCGCGTTGGCAAGATAGCGGATCTCCAGTCTGCGCCCGCCAAGTTCGAGCACGGCGCGGTCTTCCGCCAGTTCGCGACTGGCGTATGCCGGCTGCGTGCCCGTGAACCGCTCCTTGAGCAGCGTGGCAAGCGCGTCTGACTCGGCAATGGCATTGGCCTTCTGGGTTGCGACCGTTCGCGACAGCGCAATCACCTCGGCGCCGCGCGACGCAAAATAGCCGTTGCCCAGCCAGCGGTGGTCCTGACTGCCGGTGTTGATGACCCACTTCACCGCTTTGCCGGTCAGTCTGCGCGCCTCCGCATCGAGCAGCTTTGCGCCTTCGAACGAGGCGCCACTGTCGATGAGGACTGCGCCATCGGGCGTGTCGATGACCCCAAAATTCGCGTTCAGCGCATGATTTTCGTAGGTACGTCCGCCAATTTCACCAATCAGCGCAAATACCCCGCTGCCGAGCGCCTGCGACTTCAGGAGATCGGCGGCCGAGGCCGGCCCGGAAAGGACGAACAGCACCAGCAAACGCATTGCGAAGCGAAGAAACATGAACAGCCTCCAATCCTGGTCATCTGCAGCAACACGAACCGGGCACACGTGGTGCGCCCACGATGAGCACCCGATCAGCCCTTGTGGCCAACCATCATGATAAAGGGGTATTCCCGCTCCGCGTCGCCCGTGACGCACAATCTTGGCCCGGTCGGCATCCCGGATCGTGGCCCTGGGATCCAGCTGACTCGCGACCGGCAAGATCCTCGCGGGCAGTGGAAGGTGAGGTCGGATCCCCTGTGCCACATTTGGCGGATCACAGGACATGCCCCCAACTGTCAGGCTTGTCCGATCTCCCGCTTCAACGCAGCAATACCGGATCAGCGCCGTGAGATGCGGCGAAAGAGGGCATACGCGCCGCCACCCAGCGCGCACAGGGCCGGATAGATCAGGAGGTTCTCGGCAATCAGCGGGGCGTCGCTCCCCATCAATGACACTGCGCTCATGCACAGGCCAATCAGGGCCCCCACATACACGGCTGTGGCACCGCGCAGGAACCTGCGTACAAAGGTGCTGAGCGCCAGTCCCGCCAGGGCAGCGGCCAGGAGCAGCAGCAACATCGGCCTCACGCCCAGAAACAGCGCGATACCCGCACCAATGGCGAGTGGCACGAAGCGGATCGGGAGCCGGACCGTGTCATAGCCGGAAGAGGCCTCCCGCCCGAGCTGCTGGTCGGCATACCGGCGCGCCTCGCCCGCAGCACGCCCCATCGCTTCGTCCACACTCGACGGCGGTGCCGCGTGCATGCCCGAGTAGCCTTCGCGCTCGGCGCGTTGATGGTCTTCGATGCCCACGGTCTGATCCACGCATTACCTGACGGCAGATGAACCAAGCCTAGTTCGCAGCTACGGCCAATGCAAGCTCACCGGCGTACTGTGGCAGCGGGTTACGCGCACTGACGCGCGCCGGATGCAGCAGGCAGTTGCATGGCCGGCATTGCACCGGCCTGGCAGGCGCACACGAGCGCATTTTCCAGTTCTGGTGCAACCCGAGTTGCGTCTGGCGCCGTATCGGCGATACTTGGGGGCTCACTTCAATGACCCGCCCCCGGAGGGCACATAGCCATGAGCGACATCACCATCTTTCACAACCCCAGATGTGGTACCTCACGCAACACCTTGGCGATGATCCGCAACACCGGCGCCGAACCCGTCGTGATCGAGTACCTGAAGACCCCCCCGACACGGGCGCAACTGCTGGAAATGATTGCGGCCAGCGGCCTGTCGGTGCGCGAGGTGATGCGCAGCAAGGAAACAGTGTTCAGCGAGCTCAGCCTGGGCGATGCCGGTTTGAGCGACGATGCGCTGATCGACGCCATGATGGCGCACCCGATCCTGATCAACCGGCCCATCGTGGTGACACCGCTGGGGACGCGGCTGTGCCGGCCGTCCGAGGTGGTGCTGGAGATTCTCCCGCAGGCACAGCAGGGCGCATTCACCAAGGAAGACGGACAGGCGGTGGTGGATGCGGAGGGCAATCGTGTCTGATGCACTGAACGACATGCCCAATCTGCGTGCGGATCTGTTCCGGGCGCCCGATCTGGAACAACTGTGCCCCGCACAACGCTCAACCCATGCACCGCGCATCCTGCTGCTCTACGGTTCGCTGCGTAAGCGCTCGTTCAGCCGTCTGGTGGTCGAAGAAGCCGCCCGCATGTTGCAGGCCATGGGCGCCGAAGTGCGCATCTACAATCCGAGCGGCCTGCCACTGCCGGACGACGCGCCCGACACCCACCCCAAGGTGGTGGAGCTGCGCGAGCTGGCGCAGTGGGCAGAGGGCATGGTGTGGTGCTCGCCGGAACGCCACGGGGCGATGACCGGCATCATGAAGGCACAGATCGACTGGATTCCGCTCGCGGTAGGCGCAGTACGCCCCACCCAGGGCAAAACGCTGGCGGTCATGCAGGTGAGTGGCGGTTCGCAGTCGTTCAACGCCGTGAATCAGATGCGTGTGCTCGGGCGCTGGATGCGCATGCTGACCATCCCCAACCAGTCGTCGGTGGCGAAGGCCTTCCTGGAATTCGACGATAACGACCGTATGAAGCCGTCGGCATATTACGATCGGGTGGTGGACGTGATGGAAGAACTGGTCAAGTTCACCCTGCTGACGCGGGATGCGGCGGGGTATCTGGTGGACCGCTACAGCGAACGCAAGGAAAGCGCCGAGGAGCTGTCGCGGCGAGTGAATCAGAAGTCGATCTGACCGCGGAACGGCGCGGTTTGTGCTGCGATATCCAATGACGTTAAGCTGGGCCGCTGCCAACACACACGGCATGCGCTCAGCAGACGTGCTTCGAACAAATGCGCAGGGAGACATCAATGAAGCGGCACCTACTCGTACTTCTCACCGTCCCGGCCGTACTCATGGCCGGCTGCGCCTCGAACACGCTGATGCAGCAGCCCGCGCTCGACGCTGCACTGACGCAGAACGCCAGCGCCGGTCCGCTGGCGCTCGCCGAGGGCAGCGTGATGATGAACAACGACGCCGCATTTTCGGCGAAGCTGCGGCTGATCTCGGCTGCGCGCGAAAGCCTCGACCTGGCGTATTACATCTTCTCCGACGACTACACCTCCTCACTGCTCAGCCAGGCGCTGATCGATGCGGCCGAGCGTGGCGTGCGCGTGCGCCTGCTGGTGGATTACTTCAGCGGCTACAAGGATCTCGACCGTTTCAGCTGGCTCGAACAGCAGGGCGGCGGCAACATCGAGGTGCGCTTCTATAACCGTCCGACACTGGAAATCATCAAGGATGCGGCCTTTCTCACCCTGAGCTGCGCCGATGTGGGCGCCAGCAGAAGCGCCTGCGATGACGAGAAAGTGCGGGTGGTCAACAGCCACTTCGAACCCGATGCACTTAACGGACAGGGCTTCTCCAACCGCAGCTTTGCGGGCTCCGGCCTCTTCCTGTCAGGCCTTTATGGCAAGCACGTGCCCTTGCTTGCCTATGCGGTCACGCGCGGCCAGAGCATCGACACCGAAACCCTGGCCGCTGGCGCACCGGCGGCCGACGACAAGCGCAACGAGCAACTCAAGGTGCTCGGCAAACTCTATTTCAAGGCACGCTACTTGGGCGGCGTCGAGAGCACCATCGCCAAGCTGAAGCTCGCCTACGTGCGCACCGTATTTGCCGATCAGGTGAATCCGGTGTTCGACACCGTCAACAGCTACCTGCCACTCGCGCGCCAGAACAACGCGCAGGCCCAGAAGGACTGGGATTACCTCACCGAATTCCTGCACCACAAGTTTCTGCTGGCCGACCGCAGCAGCCTGCTGCTCGGCGGTCGCAACGTGGAAGATTCCTACCACATGGAACCGGGTCCGCTGGCGGACAAGTACACCTTCATGGATACCGACGTCAGGCTGACGCTGAAGGGGCAGGATGCAACGCTGGCCACCACCTTCGACCGCCTGTGGCAGTTGCGCAGCATGGTGGCCTCGATCGGCGAGGTGCGCCAGCACGCGCCCAACGACCTGCTCGCCAACTTCGACGCCGTCCAGGCCGCGCAGGATGCGTGCAATGGCGGCAAGGACAGCGCCTGCGTGGATCGGGAACTCGACCGACGCTTCGTCCCGCTTGCCAGCCGCATGCAGGCCGTCGACGCCCGTCACCGCCAGCACATCCTGCGCTATGCCAACGAATACCGCGTGGCCGACGCCCCGCCGCCGCTGCGCATTGACGACGGCGCCAGCATCCACTACCTGGAGAACCTGCCGGTCACCCAGGGCCAGCGCAGCTACGGCGTGCGCCACAACCGCGAAGCGGCCACGAACAAGCACATTCAGGCGCTGTGGCGTGCCGCGCTGCAAAGCGTTTGCGCCGCCGGAACGACCCCGCGCGAGGTGGTGTTCCACAACGCCTACCTGTTCATGCCCGCCAACCTGCTGCAGGACGTCGGCGTCATGCTCGACGGCACGCGTCCGTGCCCGGGTGTGAGCCTGTCGTTGATCACCAACTCGCTCGCGACCACTGATCTTAACGTGGTGAACCTGCTCGCGGTGTGGCAGCTCAAGGCGCTGGCCGATCACCTGCAGGAGACGGGCCCTGCCGCCAATACGGCCACCCTGCGCTACCTGGAATACCAGCCGGTGGACAACAGCCGCCGCTCGCTGCATTCCAAGGTGATGCTGTTCGACCGGGACGTCTTCATTGGCTCGGCCAACGCCGATGTGCGCAGCCTGATGATGGACAGCAACAATGGCGTGATGATCCGCAACGCGCCGGACTTCGTGCAGGCCTACCGCGACCGTCTGCAGGCCCTGCTCGCGCGTCCCGGCTTCATTGCCGACCAGACCGCACTCATCGGCCGCGACAAGGCGGAACTGAGCGTCGAGATGAATGCACTCGTCGATCAGCTGCTGGCCCGCTACGCCGGCGACGACCGCCTGTCTGCCGAGCAGCAGGCAGACCTGAAGCAGCAGGTTCAGGACACCACGCAGAAGGTGTACGCCCTGTCGCGCGAAATCCTGCGCGGCAACGCCAAGGCCGCGGACGAGTTCAACGCATTGTTCAAGGCAATCTGAAACGGGAAACTGAACAGCGAAACGAACATGACCGGGTGGGCGCCCAGTTGCGGCGCCTGACCCCGTCGCGCCGGCTGCGTCAGTTCAGCCTGTACATGTTGCGGCCGATATCGAAGACGAGACCGGTTTCGGCGTAGTTGCCGTTGAACGCTTCGTCGAAGAACGCTTTCACCTTCGCATTCTTCAGCGCGCCGCCTTCAAAGTAGGCGTGCTCGCTGCCGACATGGGGCTGATTGGTGAAATCCACGTACACGGCCTGAGGACAGTCGAGCTTGTACGGATAATGCCCCAGGCGCGCCAGCTGCTGCTCGCCGACCTTCATCCGCGAGGCCAGCAGGGCGCTGTCGCGCTCGTTGATGGTGACATAGATGCGCCCACGACACTGGATGCGCCCCACCCACTCCGCATGGTTCTCGTTGTTGGCATCGGCGGCCACCATCAGCACGTTGTCGAACAGCAGCCGGTTGCCCCGGTACACCGAAGACTTGAGCAGGTGTTTGAACAGGTAATTGCCCATGCTGTGCAGCATGATGCTGACGTTGAACGGGCACCATTTCTGCGACTCTCTGGTAAAGAAGAGATCCCACTGTTCCGCATCGATCTGCCCGGGCTTGTCCTTGTTGGCGTAACGCGCGTTGGCCAGCGCTTCGACCCGCTTCACATGGTCTTCGTGAATCCGGTTAAGGATGTCCTCGAGCTTGCCCAGGCAGCGGTCGAGTGCGCCGGTGGACGCCAGTGCGTCGCGCTTGTCGCTGAGGTAGCTGACCACGCCTTTCACACCGCCGCCATTGGCCGGCCAGGTGAAGGGCAGGACTTCGACGCCGTAGGTCTCTTCGATTTCTTCGGCGCGATCGAGTACGGCCTGCACGTTGTTGTTGAAGCCGTGCACAAAGAACACCAGGTTGCGGCCCTTCTGCTTGCCCTTGCCTTTGCCCTTCGGCTTTCCGCCGAGCATCTTCGGATTGACCCTTTCCACGATGCGACGGGCCACATAGGCACTTGCATACAGGGGCTTCTTCTTGCCGGTATCCGGATCGACCTCGTGCGTCAGCCCTACCTCGGCCGCCATCTCGTCGGAGATCTCGTCGGGCAGGATCCTGATCCGCCACTCCTTGCCATCCCGCACCGCCTCGGCAAGGCGCAGTTCGTTCGGCCCGCAGGCATTCGGATAAGACTTGAATGCGTCCTTGACGGTGGTCTTGGTCTCGTCGACTTCACGATTGGTGACGATGAACATGCTCGGTCTCCCCCGGACTTGAGTCCTGTTTTTTGTCATGCACTGATGCAGGAGCGCAGCGCAAGGAACGGTGCGGCGCGCTTCTGCACTATAGCAATGTTCAATCCGGCATGACGCCCGCGGTCACCGGCAGCGGGCGGGAAGGGCTCAGAAGCACTGCTCCTCGAGCTGTTCCAGCAGGTCGAGCGCTTCCTGATCGTGATGACGTTCGAAGAGCTCGCGCACCGGGTTGACGAAACTCGCGAGCAGCAACAGATCGTCGCAGCGCACACCGGTCGTCGCGGCCCGACGTTCCTTGAACAGCTTGAGCAAGGTCTGCTCATCGGGATCTTCACTCCGCAGACGGAGCAGGATGTCCATCAGGCGACGCGCGTTGCCGTCGCAATCAATGCCCTTGAAGCTGACATAACGATCGGGTTGTGCGGCACAGCAGGGGGAGGGAGGGGTACTCATGGCGACCTGGCGGATGCGTTATCGGAGGCCGCATCATCGCGCCCGCAAGCCTGCGCCGTCTGTCGCGTGGACGACGAATAATCCAATCAGGACGGCATTCTTCCGCTTTCGTGCCAATGCTCCAGCCGCTCCAGCTGATTCACCCGCAGCAGATGTCTGCCGCGACGCTCGAGAATACCGAGTCTGACCATCGCACTCAGCTGGGCGGAAACCGTCTGGCGAGTGCTACCCAGCAACAGCGCAACTTCGCCCAGCGACATGCCGAGCGGTGTCAGCCAGCCCTCACCGTCGGGTGTGCCGTGCTGCCGCGTCGTCTCGGCAAGGTAGGCCGCAAGGCGTGCGCCCGCATCCTTCAGGGAAAGACGCTCGATGCGGCGGATGACGTCGTTGAGCAGCTTGCCCAGCGCACGCATCAGAAAAGGCGTCAGCCCCGGGTGATGCGCCATGCGCTCGGCGAAACGGCGCGTATCCATGGCCACAATGGTGCTTGCACCGGCACTGGCAAGATAGGCCGGTGTATGGGTACTGAAGATATCGCCAGACTCGAGGAAGGACAGCGTGATCTCGCGCTCGTCGCTGGCGAGATAGGCACGCACGCGCCCGCTGATGACGATGAAGACCCGGTCATGGGCGCTGCCGGGTGTAGCGATCAGTTCGCCCTTGGCGTACCTGATGTGTTCAAAGCCTGCGAGAAAACCCGCGCCGGCCTCGGAATGCAGAAATGCAAGAAACCCGGGCCGGGCCATCATGCTGGCAGGACGGTGATCAGGCGGGGGGATTTCGTGCATGGGCTCGCGTGGTACTGGCCTGGGGCCGGACGCGCCGAGAGCGCCCCGGCACGGTCCAGACCCTGAACGGCGGCGTGCGAACACCCCGCCAGGTGCATCCTCAGGCGGTTTTCTTTGCCTTCGGTGCAGGCGCTTCAGCGACCTCTGTCGGCTCCTGAATGCTGTCGGTGATGGTCTTCAGGTTGGCCGAGGTCAGCTCGGTCGCCTGCTCAGCGAGCTTGGTGAACATTTCGAGCATCGGATTCGTGCTGGGAGTGGTTTCGCCGAGCAGGGCCATCTGCTGGGTGACGATCTTGGAGATTTCCTGCTGCATGTCGGCCGTAATCTGGGTTACACCGCGAAAGTATTCCATGACCTGTTCCGTCGCCTTTGCCCCAAAGGGGCCTGCCAGATTCTGCATCTCGTTCATGTCCTTGATTTCGGTGAATGACTTGGAGGCTGCAATACCGTCCTGAAATGCCGTCTTTGCCGTCGCGAGATTCAGCGCGGAAAGGCGTTCGAGACTCGAAAGCGTGACCTCGGACAAGGTCGCGAACGCTTCGGTGCTCGTCTTCAGGGCTTTTGATTGCTCAGACGTGATCTTAATCATAATGATCTTCCTTGTGAGAGTACGTGTTTCGATGCTTCGGGGCAGGTCTGGCGCGCGCGTGGGTGCGATCCCGTCTTATTGCGAGTTTGTGGTGCGCCGCAACATGCTTGGGTCATTATGGCCGTTATCCGGTCATAGTCAATGTCTGATGCAAACGCGGAGGCACTTGTCATTCACATTTATGTCATATAAATGACATCAGACCAGACACCGCGACCGCAGGGCTCCCACACGGCCCACCTTACATCCCGTTTATTGCAGAATTGCCTCGTATTTGCGACATGGCGTCCTGTTAAGCGGGGCCTTCGAAGCAACGGGCACACAGCCCGAAACCGGGGCTGGCGACGCCGCCTTGCGCATGTCCGAGCGATCGGTATGCTGCATGAACAACACATCAGGAGACTCCGAATGAGCCAGCTTCGTCCCGACATCACCCTCGAACTCCTCAGGCAGCGCGGCAGCGAATATCTGCCCGGTTACCTCGGCATCGAAATCCTGAGCATTGCCGAGGGCGTGCTGACCAGCCGGATGCCAGTCAAACAGCTGCACTTTGCGCCAAACAGGTTTCTCCACGCAGCGAGCATCGTCGCCCTGGCCGACACCACCTGCGGTTACGGCACCATTGCCCATCTGCCGGCAGGGGCCGAATCCTTTACCACCATCGAGCTTAAGAGCAACCACCTTGGCACCGTGCGCGAGGGCAGTATCGCCTGCGTGGCAACCGCCCAGCATCTCGGGCGCAGCACCCAGGTCTGGGACGCCGTGGTCACCGACGAGGCCAGCGGGCGCAAGCTGGCCCTGTTCCGCTGTTCGCAGATGATCCTGTGGCCGAAGGGCTGAACGCCGTCCATACTGAACAGGAGGACTTTGCGGAGCCTGAAATGCGACGCCACCTGACCCGAAGCAAGACCGCGCTCATCGTGATCACGCTGACACTGGCACTGTGCCAGCCGGTGTCTGCCCAGCAGCGGGAGCCGATAACAGGCGACAGGGGCAGCGACATGGCAGTGGATCTGGTTCTGGTGCGCCCGCTCGGCATCGTTGCCACGGTGATCGGCACGGCTGGCTTCATCATCGCCCTGCCCTTCACGGTGCCCAGCGGCAGTGTGGAGGAGACCGCGAGGGAATGGATCGGAGCGCCGCTGGAATACACCTTCAACCGTCCACTGGGTAACTTCGATACCTGCGGCGCCGACCGCCACCCCTGCGGCAGCCGCTAGCGCGACAACCGCTTCGGCGTGTGCACCGCACCCGCCCACCCGGTCACGTGGCGCGTTACCATCGGTGCGGAATATCCACTGAAGTCCCGCCATGCATCTGCCTCCGCTCCAGTCGATTGTCGCTTTCGAGGCCGCCGCGCGTTGCGGCAGTTTTCTGGCAGCGGCGGACCAGCTGAACCTGACACCTTCCGCTGTGAGCCACCGCATCAAGGCGCTGGAAGCCTGGCTGGGCATCAGACTGTTCGAGCGCTGGCATCGGCAGATCAGCCTGACCGCCGAAGGGCTGGACTATCTGGCAGAAGTGCAGAGCGCGCTCGGCCGCATCGAATCCGCCAGCGCCCGCATGCGTGGCGCCAGAAAGCATGAGCTGCGGCTGTCGGTTGCGCCTGCGCTGGGTGCGAAATGGTTCGTCGGCCAGCTCGCCGACTACCGTAGCGAACATCCGGAAGTCAGCTTCGTACTGTCCACCGCGTCCACCCTGGCACCGGTGGCGGCCGGCAAGAGCGACCTCGGCGTGTGTTACGGCGAACCACCCTGGCCGGGGCTGGAGGCCTACGAACTGCGCCGCGAAACGGTGTTTCCGGTGTGCAGCCCGGCGCTCGCAGCACGACTCGGCACACCGGCCGATCCCGCACAGCTCGCCACGCTGCCCTTGCTGCGCCACCCGCTGCTCGAGTGGAAACCATGGTTCGCCGCAGCCGGCATCGACCGCGAAGAACCGGTCGAGGGCATGGTGTTCGAGGATGCAATGATGATGCTCGAAGCCGCTGCAGCAGGCGTCGGCGTGGCGCTCACCGTCGGCTTGCTTGCGCGCAGCTATCTGACCGAGGGCAGCCTGGTCAGGCCTTTCGCACACCATGCCGAAGGCAAGGGCTTCTATGCGGTGCTGCGCCCGGAAGCCTACGAGCAGCGCTGGGTGCGGCATTTCGTGCGCTGGCTGCAGGGCCGCGCACGCAGCGAAGTACAGGGCTGAGCCCCCTGCCGTTCACATGAATCCTGTTCACCCGAACTGGCCGCGTTTTCGTTTGAGGCCGCTTACTGCGAGCGGCACTCTGCTCACACCCGCCTCACTCGATCACCACACGACCGCGCACACATCCGTGCCAGGCCGCTGAAACCCATCGTCGTTTCTCCACGTGGATCGAACGCACCGTCATCACCGGTGCGCGACAACGCCCCCGCACATGCGGCGTGCGTTTCCCCTTTTCGATCGCACAAGGAACACATCATGAGCATGGAAGACCGCGACGGCTGGATCTGGATGGACGGGCACTGGCTGCCCTGGCGCGATGCGAAGGTGCACGCGATGACTCACACCCTGCACTACGGGCTGGGCTGTTTCGAAGGCATCCGCGCCTATGCCACTGCCGACGGCCCGGCCGTGTTTCGGCTCGACGATCATGTCGAACGCCTCTACGACTCCGCCCACATTCTCGGGCTGGAGATGCCTTTCGACCGCGACGCCTTGCGCAACGCCTGCTGCGAAGCGATCAGCCGCAACGGCCTGGCCAGCGGCTATATCCGCCCGCTGGTTTTCCTCGGCGCCGAGAAGGCGGGGATCGACCCCGCCGGCGCGGCGGTTCATGTCATGGTCGCCGCCTGGTTGATGAAGGCCTACCTCGGCGACAAGGGCATGGAGCAGGGCATCCGGGTGAAGGTGGCGAGCTTTGCGCGCCATCATGTGAACGTGCAGATGTGCCGCGCGAAATCGGTGTCGACCTATACCAACTCCATCCTCGCCTGCCGCGAGGCGCGGACCGAGGGCTACGATGAAGCCCTGCTGCTCGATACCGACGGCTTCGTCGCCGAAGGGCCGGGCGAGAACGTGTTCGTGGTGAAGCGCGGCGTGATCTGGGAACCCGAGATCACCTCGGCGCTGGACGGCATCACCCGGCGCACGATCCATGCGCTGGCACAGGAAGCCGGCTACGAGATCCGCGCCCGCCGCATCACCCGCGACGAACTCTATGTGGCGGATGAAGTGTTCTTCACCGGCACCGCGGCCGAGATCACACCCGTGGTCGAGGTTGACCGCCGCCGCGTGGGCAGCGGTCAGCCGGGCATGGTGACCCGCGAACTGCAGCAGCGCTTCTTTGCTGCCGTGCGCGGAGAAGACAGGCGTCACGCCGAATGGCTGACGCGGGTCGGTTAAAAATGGCGTGCCGCCGGACACTCTTTCCCCGTTCCGGCGGCACGTCCTGAGAAACCGGCCCTGAACCCCCGGTCAGGGGTAGAGACCCCGCTCGGCGCGGGCTTCGAGCACCCGGTGGCAGGCAATGATGAAGGCGGCGGTACGCAGCGACACCTGCTTCTCGTCGGCGATCTGCCAGATCGCGTTGAAGGCGCCGACCATGATGCGCTCGAGGCGATCGTTGATCTCGTCCTCGGTCCAGAAGAAGCTGGAGAAGTCCTGCACCCACTCGAAGTAGGACACGGTCACACCGCCGGCGTTGGCCAGCACGTCCGGCACCACCAGAATGCCGCGATTGCGCAGGATGTCGTCCGCTGCCGGCGTGGTCGGGCCGTTTGCGCCTTCGACCACGATGCGGGTGCGGATGCCTTCGGCGCGCTGCGGCGTGATCTGGCCTTCGAGCGCTGCAGGCACGAGGAACTCGCATTCGAGACGCCAGAAGTCCTCGATATCGATCGCCGACGCACCGGCAAAGCCTGCAAGACTGCCCTTGGCGGCAACGTGGGCGAGCGCGGCCGGAATGTCGATGCCTGCCTCATTCACCAGCGTGGCGGCGTGGTCGGCAATTGCGATCACGCGCGCACCGGACTCATGGAACAGACGGGCGCCAATGCCGCCGACGTTGCCGAAACCCTGCACCACGACGCGCGCGCCTTCGAGCGGCACGTTGAGGTGACGTGCGGCTTCGCGGGCGGTGATGAACACGCCGCGACCGGTGGCCTCACGGCGCCCGAGGCTGCCGCCGAGCGCGATCGGCTTGCCGGTGACGACGCCGGTCGCAGTGCCGCCGCGATTCATCGAGAAGGTGTCCATCATGATCGCCATGGTCATCTCGTTGGTGCCGACATCCGGCGCCGGGATGTCGCGGTCGGGGCCGATGATGATGCCGATCTCCGAGGTGAAGCGGCGCGTGATGCGCTGCAGCTCGCCCTTGCTCACGCTCTTCGGATCGAGGCGGATACCGCCTTTTGCGCCACCGAAGGGCAGGCCGACCGCCGCGTTCTTGACCGTCATCCAGCCCGACAGCGCCATCACTTCGTTGAGCGTCACATCGGGGTGGAAACGGATGCCACCCTTGCCCGGACCACGCGACAGGTTGTGCTGCACCCGGTAACCCTCGTAGTGCGCAATCGTGCCGTCGTCGCGCTCGATCGGCACATCGACGATCAGCGTGCGCTTGGGGTGCTTGAGGGTCTCGATCCAGCGCTCCAGCTCACCCAGATAGGGTCGCACGCGCTCGATCTGTTCGACGAAACTCGCCCACGGTTCGGGCGCAGCCGGATTGAGGTAGGACAGCCCGGCGATGCGGGCCTTGGCGTAATCGGAACCGGGCAATGCAGACATGTGCTTCTTCCGTGTGGGGAGTGGAGCACGCATTCTGCGCAAGCCCAGATGGCGAGAGGATGCTGTTGCTTCATGTCATCATGCGTTCTGCGCATAACCATGCCATACGGGCATGCACCGCAATCCGGGACCAAGCTCAGGCAGCAGGAGATGCCGCAGCCGTGCTCAACAGGTGCTCCCACAACTGCTCGAGTTCGGGACGGACGTTGGCGCGATCACGGTACAGGCGCACCTCCATGTCGAGACTCCACTCCGGCCCGCCCGCACCCACCAGATCGCCGCGCTTGAGCTCGCCACTGACCGCACTCTCGGGCAAGAAAGCCAGACCGTGGCCAGCCAGCAGCATGGCCTTGAGACTCTCGGCCATGTCGGATTCGTAGTGCAGCGCCAGATGGACCGGGGTCGTGGCACGGTCGAGGATGGTGTCGACCATGCGCCGCAGGTAGGTGTTGGGCCCGTAGCGCAGGAACGGAACCGGCGCATCCGGGGTGCCGGGCAGCTGCCAGTGGCGGTCCTGCGCCGCCGTGCGGGGGATGAAGGGACGTACGCGCTCGACTCCCAGGGTCAGGCCTTCGAAGCGTGCCGGATCGAGCCACACCGGGTGCGATGCGTGGTGATAGCACAGCAGCAGGTCGCAGCCGCCCTCGACCAGCGTCATCACTACGTCATGGACATTGCCCGCCATCAGGCGTGTCGGCAGTTCGCCGAAACCGGCCTTGAGCTGGCCGAGCCAGCCGGGAAAGAAGGCAAACGCCAGCGTATGCGGAACGGCAAACACCAGCGCATCGCTCGCAACTGCCTGGTAACCGCGCACCTGGGCGCGCGCCGCATGCAGACGCTTGACCAGGTCGGCGGCCGGCCCCTTGAAGGCCTCGCCCGCAGGTGTGAGCCGGGTGGGATATGTGCTGCGGTCGATCAGGGCGACGCCGAGCCAGGCTTCAAGCGCCCGGATGCGGCGCGAGAACGCCGGCTGGGTGACGTGGCGCTGCTCGGCCGAGCGCGAAAAGCTGCCGCTGGCGACGAGACTCAGGAAGTCCTCGAGCCATTTGAGTTCCATATCCGATTTCCCGAGATCCCTTGGCGAATGTCCATGCGCAACCGCTGCGAGGCCCCATTCTAGAGACAAGCGCGCACGTGTGCACCGGCAGCGTCGGCCGGCCCATCCAAGCCTTACTTCAGCACACCGATATGGTATTTCGGCAACAGGGAGTCGGCGTAGGGCGAGTGCGGGCGCCCCTTGGTCTTGGTGAGGTAGGCCTCGGACGCATCCTTGCCGCACCACGGCGTAATCACATCCGGATCGGACGGGTGCTGGGGC
This sequence comes from Parazoarcus sp. PS-13 R2A, assembly GCF_057621855.1. Classification (NCBI taxonomy): domain Bacteria; kingdom Pseudomonadati; phylum Pseudomonadota; class Betaproteobacteria; order Rhodocyclales; family Zoogloeaceae; genus Parazoarcus; species Parazoarcus sp. PS-13 R2A. The sequence goes on along the minus strand of NZ_JBYEXN010000004.1, from coordinate 31,906 downwards.
AGATAGGTACTGAAATCGAAGACATCGGTGCCGAGAATCATCCAGCAGTCCGCCGCACTGTTGTGCCGCGCCACCTCGGCCGCGGTCACCACGCGCACGGCTGCCGCCGGCTTCACTTCAGCCCCGGCGTCGGGCGCCGTCGTCATCAGGCTTGCGATCCAGAACCCGCCCACCGCAAGCCAGAACACCAGCGTGGAAGAAACAAAGAGCTTGCGCATTATCGGAAGTCAAACCTTTCAAAGTGAATGGATGCGCCCGGCACACCGTGACGGTCGAGCGACGCACGCGCGGCATCGATCAGCGGCGCCGGACCGCACAGGTGGACGACACGCCCGGACACGTCCTCGATGTTGCCGAGCAAGGCGTCGAAATCGGGCGCACCATCGGCACGCATGGTGATCAGTGTAAGCGCGGAGTCGGCCGCCGCAAGGACCTTCAGCTCCTCAAGGTAGGCCGCATCGGCGTCGCTGCGGTAAAGGTAGATCAGTGTGGTCGGATGCGCGAGGCGTTCGCGCCGCAGCACAGCCAGAAACGGGGTGATGCCGATGCCGCCGGCAATCCACAACTGGGCACTGGAATGGCGCCCGGCCAGAAAGTTGCCGAAGGGGCCTTCCAGCCGCACCAGCACGCCGGATTCGAGCGCCTGCACATGGGTCGAGCACGGCCCCAGCGCCTTGATACCCACCGCGAGGCTGCCATCGGCGCCGATGCCGCTCACCGTAAACGGGTGAAACTCGCCGCAGCCATGAAAGTGCGGACCATTGCCGAAGGCGGCAAACACGAACTGGCCCGGCACCACTCGCAGGCGGGCGCCGCATGGGTCGAGCACCGCTTCGATCATCCGCGCCGCAGGTTTCACCACGCTGCGCACCCGGTAGGCATGCGCAGCGATGCCGAGATCCACCCCGAACAGGCGCCAGCACAGGGCGAGCACTGCCAGTGCCATGAACACCCACAGCGCACCCGGCTCGCCCAGCAGGGCCCACACATGGAGCAGCCCGCACAGCACGCCGATACCGGGCAGATAATGCAGCGCGCGCCAGCGCCGGTAGGGCAGGTTGAGGCTGAAGGTCGTGGCGAGACCGAGCATCAGACACAGCAGTCCGGCCCAGCCCAGCCACAGCGGCCAGCTCTGGAACCAGGGCGCCAGCGCCTGCCATGCGCGCTGCGGCGACTGAGTCCAGGCATCGAGCGCGATGGCCAGCGGGTGCAGCAGCAACAGCACATAGGCAAGCGTCCCGCTGCGATGATGCCAGCGATACTGGACATCGAGCCCGCCGAGGAGTGCAGCCAGCCGCGGCCCCCTGACCATCAGCAGAAGACTGCCCACCAGCAGGCCGGTGCCAAGCCAGGCCGATACGATGGCGACGCTGCGCCAGGGCGGCAAACCCTGTGGCAGCGCCCATCCGGCGCCACTCAGTGCAAGCATCAGCAGCAAGACGGGCGCGATCATTTCATTGAGCGGGAAGCGGGACCGCGTGTTCATTTCAGCCTGCCCTCGGAACGCAACTGATCACACACGGACTGCCGACGCGGGCTCAGAACGAGGCCGGCGCGATCTGCCCTGGCCTGCATTTCGGCATGGTGCGCGGCAACGTACGCGGTGCAGGCCTCGTAGGTATCGAAGCCGCGCAGACGGCGCTGATGCTCGATGCGCTCGTCGGGCGTCATCAACGCCCAGCCCTGCACATTGTTCTCAAGGGCTCGCCACGGCCCCGGATACGCGGGCAGGGCATACCCAGCAAGCACGACCAGGATCAGGAAAAAGCGACGCGGCATGACGAACTCTTTGCGATCGACGCGATGTACACCGAAAAGCATAGCCCCCATGCAGCACGAAGGATATGTGCAGGATCAAGACCTTGTCGCTTAACACGGCGCCAGGGCGAAACCCCGGACCCCGTGCCGGATTCCCCGGGCTTCATCCTATCCACACGGAACTGCGCTACGCTCGGCCTGAATCGAACTGATAAACCAACAGGAGGCTGTCATGGCTCCCGAAGTCCATGGTGACGCGCCCTACTTTGCCCCTTCGCGCTTCGACGACCCGGTCGCCGCGATGGCCCGTGTAAGCGAGATCTACGACAGCGGTGTTTCCCACCTGCGCAATGCGCTGCAACGCTTCGTGGCCGGCGACGGCGTCGGTCGCCACGTGCGCGCCTGCTATCCCTTCGTGCGCGTGCGCACCGATACCGTCGCACGTGCCGATTCGCGCCTGTCCTACGGTTTCGTGGCCGGGCCCGGAATCTATGAGACGACACTCACGCGGCCCGGACTGTTTGCCGACTACTACCCCGAGCAGTTCCGGCTCTTGCTGGAAAATCACGGTGTTTCGCTGGAGATCGGCAGCAGTACGCAACCGATCCCACTGCACTTTGCGATGACCGGTCAGGACCACATCGAAGGTCAGCTCGATCCCGCACAGCGCCAGCGCCTGCGCGACATCTTCGATCTGCCCGATCTCAACGCGATGGACGACGGCATCGCCAACGGCACCTACGAGCCGCCGGCAGGCGAACCCCATCCGCTCGCGCTGTTCACCGCCCCGCGGGTGGACTACTCCCTGCAACGGCTGAGCCACTACACCGGCACCGCGCCCGAGCATTTCCAGAACTTCGTGCTGTTTACCAACTACCAGTTCTACATCGACGAGTTCATCAAGCTGGGCCATACCCTGATGCAGGAAAACACTGCGGATCACGGCTACAAGGCCTTCGTCGAGCCTGGCAACGTCATCACCCGCCGCGCGGGCGAGACCGCGCATCCCGGCGATGAGGCGGGCAAGGCACCGCCGCGGCTGCCGCAGATGCCGGCCTACCATCTCAAGCGCAAGGGGCGCGGCGGCATCACCATGGTGAACATCGGGGTCGGCCCGGCCAACGCCAAGACCATTACCGATCACATCGCGGTATTGCGCCCCCACGCCTGGATCATGCTCGGCCACTGCGCCGGGCTGCGCAACACACAGGAACTCGGCGACTACGTGCTGGCTCACGGCTATGTACGCGAAGACCATGTGCTGGACGAGGAACTGCCGCTGTGGGTGCCGATCCCGCCGCTGGCCGAGGTGCAGCTCGCGCTGCAGGCCGCAGTGGCCGACGTGACCCGGCTCAGCGGCTATGAGCTCAAGCGCCTGATGCGCACCGGCACCGTGGCCAGCACCGACAACCGCAACTGGGAGCTGCTGCCCTCGCACGGCGGCAACAGCAGCCCGGAGCGCCGCTTCAGCCAGAGCCGCGCAGTCGCGCTCGACATGGAGTCCGCCACCATCGCCGCCAACGGCTTCCGCTTCCGCGTGCCCTACGGCACCCTGCTATGCGTCAGCGACAAGCCCCTGCATGGCGAGATCAAGCTCCCCGGCATGGCCAATCAGTTCTACCGCGAGCGCGTCGATCAGCACCTGAGAATCGGCATCCGCGCCATCGAGCGCCTGCGCGAACAGGGCGTGGACAAATTGCACAGTCGCAAGCTGAGAAGCTTCACCGAGGTGGCGTTCCAGTAGGTCGCAAGCGTATTGCGACCCGCGATGACGCCCGACAGGCACGGAAGGCAACGCGTCAGGGGGCCGCGCGCACCAGGAACGGCAAGTTGGCGGTCGCGGCCTTGCCGCCTGCGCCCCTGACCGTGATGAACAGGCGATAGGCGCCGGGCTGTTTCGGCGCAAGAAAGCTCACCTGACCGTTGTCCGAGCCCAGCAGCGGAACATCGATGCGGGCGGGGGCGGCTTCCTTGTCGCCCCCCAGACGCAGGTCGGTGGCTTCGGCTCGCACGACCCACTCCGTGCTCAGACGCACATCGTCGGCACTGCGAGCGTCGACCCCGGCCGACACCCTCGCGCCCGGCGCGAACACGTCGGCCGAGATGCCCACGCCGAGAATCGTCGGCGCGCGGTGCAGGGGCGGGCGGCCCCACGCCTCGGCCAGCGCATCGGTCATTTCGGTGAGGCTGCCGTCAGCCAGCAGCAGGCCGTGCCAGGTAGCGGTCTGCTCCTGCTTGGCGCCCCACAGGAAAGGAAACACCCCGCGCACCTGTGGTTCGGCATGCAGGGCGGCCAGCGCCTTGCGATAGAAGTCCGCCTTCTGGCGGCTGGTGAGCTCCACCGGCGCGCCCCAGGGTTTGCGCCCCGCCTGCCACTGACCCAGCGCACCGAGTTCGGCGACGACAACCGGCTTGGTGATGCCTGCGCTGCGCAGGCGTTGTGGCAGATCGAACACCGCGCCGGCATAGAGATTGATGCCTAGCAGATCGACATTGGCACAACAGTCGGCCAGCAGCTTGAGGCGATCGAGGCTGGTGTCGGCCACCACCATCATCGTCGGCCGGGCGGGATCGAGTTTCTTCACCACCCCGGCGAGACGATCGACCTCGCGCCAGGCGGGCATGGGGTCGGCCTCACCGGTTTCGACCTCGTTCCCCACGCCCCAGGCAATGATCGCCGGGTGGCTGCGGTAACGCATGACAAAGCGCCGGATGTCCTCCTCCTGCGCCCGCAGTGCAGCGCCATCGTCGAGACGGAAACCGTGGCGCGGATGCCCGACCCACAGGCCCATTACCACCTTGAGACCGCGTGCCTGCGCCTCATCGAGCACCCAGGCGTCGGACTCACGATAGACACGAATCACCCTGGCGCCGGCCTCGGCGAGCCGGGTCAGCGCCGCGCGGTCGCCTTCGAAGGCCGCACCCTGCCACTGCGGGCCCGCGACCTGGGCAGGCACTGCGCCGGCAGACAGGGACAGCACGAGTGCAGCAGCAAGGTGACGCCAGGCCGGACTGCGCCAGCAAAACAGGGGGTGTACGCGGGTCGTCGACATGATGGCCATGAACGATGGAATGTGGCAGTCGGACCGCGCCTCCGGCACAAAGGTTCTGCGGCCTGACTCAACTGGCCATTGCCATTGCCACCGCCCGGTATTCCGAGGGCCGAAGCAGACGAATCGAATGATTCGATCGCGCCGGCCGGCATTTTTTCACCACCTGCGCGAGCGCGATGATGCCCGCCTCGATCTTCTCCGGTGCGATCGACGCATAGCCCAGCCGGATGAAGTGCTCGTGGGCTGAACCCGAGAAGAAGGGCTCGCCGGACTCGATCAGCACGCCGGCGTCCATCGCCTCGCGACGCAGGCGAAGGGGATCGATGCCGTCCGGGACCTTTGCCCAGATCGAGGCACCGCCGCTGGGACGACGGAACTCGAAATCGGGCAGGTGGCGGGTGAGTGCATCGGACAGCAGCTCTGCCCGCTCCGACAGGATCGACGTGGTCCGGCGCAGCAGCGAGTCGTAGTGTCCCTGAGCAATGAAGAGCGCGAGTGCGCGCTGATTGTTGGATGGCGGATGGCGGATCATCAGGCGGCGCAGTTTGCGGGCGGCGGAGATGAGCTCCGGATTGCCCACCATGTAGCCGACACGCAGCCCGGGTGAGATCACCTTGGACACGCTGCCGATATACACCACCTGATCGTGGCGATCGATGGCCTTGAGAGCGGGTGAGGGCTGTCCGTTGTACTGGATCTCAGCATCGTAGTCGTCCTCGATGATCACCACGTCGTTTCTGGCCGCTTCCTGCAGCAATGCGATGCGCCGCTCGGTGGACAGCGTGGCGCCCGAGGGACAGTGATGGCTGGGCGTGCAGTACAGGTAGCTCACATCCTTCAGATGACCGGACGCCAGCGCACCGTCGGCGTCCATCGGCACCGGAACGATGCGTGCCTGACGCCGCGCGCAGATGTTGCGGGCATCCATGTAGCCCGGCTCCTCGATGGCGACCCCGGTACCGGGCTTGATCAGCAGTTCGGCCAGCATGTACAGGGCGTGCTGGGTGCCAAGGGTGATCAGGATCTCGGACGGGTGCGCAGCGATGCCACGGCGCGGCAGCACCCGCCGGATGAGCTGATCCACCAGAGCGTCGTCGTCGTGCTCGATGGCATCGGACGCCCAGTTGTGAATCTCGCCCACGCTCAGCGCCAGCCGGCTGCACTCGCGCCATTCGGCCACCGGAAACATCTTCGGGTCAAACTGCCCATAGACGAAGGGATAGGGGTAACGCTGCCAGTCGGCCGGCTTCTCCAGCCATTTGTCCCGCTGCGGCGTGGCCGCCAGGCGTTTGCCCCAGGCCACCCGGGTAGAACGGGCTGCGTGTTCGGACTGGACCGGCTCGGGTTGGGCAGGCGAACCCTGCCTGACGTAATAGCCGCTGCGCGGGCGCGCCTCGAGATAGCCGTCACATACCAGTTGCTCAAGCGTGAGGACCACCGTGTTGCGGGCAACCTTCAGCATCACTGCAAGATTGCGGCTGGAGGGCAGGCGCGAGCCGCTGGCGATGCGGGCGTCGAGAATCGCGGCCACGATGGCACTGCGCAGCTGGCTTTGCAGCGTTGCGCCATCACGCTCGAAGTCGGGCAGCAGCTGACGCCACATCAGGCAGCAATCCTTTTCCTGGTTTGGTTTCATGGCACCCGCTCCGGTAGTGGTCCAAGGACCGTGGTTATCTGGCCCCATCGATGGAGCCAGACAAGTCCTAAGCAGATCCCGTACCACCCCGGTGAATCCCCAAAATGCTGCCACTTCCATGTCAATCAAGGACTTGCAGGCACTGTGGCGGTGCGTGCCAGCCAGCTGATGCACGATTATATTGCACTGCAACAGCATGAAATCCGGTGCCTTTCGCCACTGATCCGCCCACTTCATCGCCCGGGCGGAAGAATCTGGCCCCATGACTTCGCACAACTGGTTCCATGGAAGCCCCCAAAAAAACGCCGAAATCCGAGAAGGACGGGCTGAATGCATCAAAAAGGGGGCAGCGGAATGCGAAAAGGGGTGCCTCCCTGCGGATGGCACCCCTTTTCGGCTTCGCCGCCGCGCGGGCGGACGACACGAATGACGCAGACTTACTTCAGCACGGCCAGTGCAGCAGCGTAATCGGGCTCGTTCTTGATCTCGGACACGAGTTCGGAATGGATCACCTTGTTGTCGGCGTCGAGCACCACGACTGCGCGCGCGGTCACGCCGGCGAGCGGGCCGGAGGTGATGGCGACGCCGTAGTCGGTCGCGAAACCTGCGCTGCGGAAGGTCGACAGCGTCTGCACGTTGTCCAGGCCTTCGGCCACGCAGAAGCGCTTGGCGGCAAAGGGCAGGTCGGCCGACACCACCAGCACCACGGTGTTGTCGAGGCTGCCGGCTTCGGCGTTGAACTTGCGCGTGGAGGTGGCGCAGGTCGGGGTATCCAGGCTGGGGACGATGTTCAGCACCTTGCGCTTGCCGGCAAAGGCATCGAGGCCGACATCCTGCAAATCGGCAGCGGTCAGGCTGAATGCGGGCGCCGTAGCGCCGACCTGCGGGAAGCTGCCGGCGATTTCGATGGCGTTACCGCCGAGGGTTACTGTGCTCATGTTGATGTCCTCTTCAGGGGTGGGGCTGCCGGGCTCTGTGGGTGGCACCGGTCAGCGGGTGTAATAGCCTACACCAACGAGCTTGCCGTCGACTGCGCGAAAATAGGTGTGCTTGCTCTCGACCTTGGCGGTGGTGGGGTTGCGCCAGACATAATCGAGTTCGCCAGCGCCTTTCCTGCGCGCAATATTGATCATGTCGGTAATGACCGCCTTGCCCTTGGGATCGCGCAGGTCGTGGCCGTTGCGCCCGATCAGCGCCGGACTGGCGCCATGGGCGAGGAAGCGTCCGTCTTCCATATTCACCACCAGCACATACAGATCGTCCTGCGTGAACTTGCCGCCGATGCGCTGAAAATCGGCCAGCGCAACCGGAGCATCCGCCGCCAGGGCTTCCACCGCACGGTCGAGCAAATCGCGCGCCTGTGCAGCGCTGGCCCGTGGCGAATAGAAGCCGACGGCCACGATGACATCGCCGACCTTGCGGAACAGCGTCACCTTGGGCTCTTCGCGGTTCTGTACCGGATTCAGCCAGCGGTACTCCACCCGGCCGTTGCCCTTGGCCGCCGCCAGATCGAGAATCTCGCGAAAGAAGGCCTTGCCGCCCGCATCGGTCTGCTCCGTGACCTTGCTGCCGATCAGGGCAGCGGACGATCCGCCGCTGGCGAGAAAGCGTCCGTCGTCGGCGAGCGCGTAAACATACAGATCGCCATCGACAAAACTGCCCTGGCGGCTGAAATCCGTCACACCGTCCTTGCCCTTGGCCTCGATGTGGGCGACCGCACGATCGAGCAGGGTCGTTGCACGCTTTTCGTCCCATTGCTCGGACAGGCGCTGGGTTTCAGCAGTCGGGGCCTGGGCAAAGGCCGACAGCGGCGCAGCGCCACCCAGCGCCAGCAACAGTGCAAGACCAAGCGCATTACGGGTGTTTGAAAGCATGACGCGACTCCTGACTACTTGAACAATCGTAAGAGAACATAGAAAAAAACGCCGCCGATGTCGAGGAACATCGGCGGCGTCCTGCTTTGCGGGATGATCCGGTCAGGCCGCGATAAGTTCGCGCGAAGTCAGGGTGTAGCGGAAAGCGGCAGGATCGAGGCTGTCGAAGCGACCCGCCGCGTTCTCGCCCTGTGGATACATCAGGAACGGCACAACCGGTCCGGTGCTGCCGGGGAGCTTGAGGTCATGGCCGTAGTTATAGGCCAGCCAGTTGGTCTCCCAGGCACCAAACAACTGTTTGCGCGCCGCCACCACCTTGGCGTCGTCGAGCGCGAGCTTGCCCGGCGGCTCTTCGAGCACGACCTTGCGCACGTCGGCGGGATCGACCGGCACCCAGCCAAAGCGCGACAGAAACACTTCGGCGCGGCAGTGCTGCGCCTTCGACACATCGCCACTCTTGCCCAGGCTCTTGTAGCCGAAACGCGAGTCGGCCACGCGCACGCCGTAGACATCTCGCGACGGCAGTCCGACGGCACGGGCCAGACCGACATACAGGGTGTTGAGATCGGCGCACTTTCCCGACAGGTCACGGGTTTCGAGCATGGTGCGAATGTCGCCGACACCGCAGCCACGGGTCTTGGGATTGCGGAAAGTGTTGTCCACCACCCACTCGTAGATCGCGCGCGCCTTCTCCTCGTCGGTGTTCGCGCCGCGGGTGATCTCGAGCGCGGTGTCGCGCACGATGCCGTCGGTGGGCAGCAGCTCGGTGGCACGGGTGTAGAGGTCGAACTCGGCGGCCGAGAGTTCAACCGGACTGGCCGCCGGGCGGCTGAAGTCGATGGCGCGATCGCGGGTGGCGAAGCGGCTGACGACTTCCAGCTGGGGCTTGGCCGTATCCGGCGCCCACTCGGCGTAGAGCATGGAAGCGCCGTAGACGGGGTCGGTCTCGACCCGCATCACACTGGCGTTGCCCTGCCACAGGTTGCCCATCGGCCGGAACCACTCTGCAGCATCAACCGAAGGCAGCGGCACCCATGCGCGCAGCACGCCATCCGTCAGCTGCGGTTCGATGTGGCTGGTCAGCTCGAAGGTGCGCCAGCCGGTCTCGGGACTGGGCGCAAACGGTGCAGCCGGGGTCGCGCCAACAGCGGCCTTCGCGGTCAGGGCGGGCATGGCCAGGGTAGCGGCAAGCGTGGTGGTCTTGAGAAAATTGCGACGGTTCATCAGTGTGCTTCCTTTCAATTGGGGTTCATTCTTTTGTCGATGCCGGCAGCCTTGAGGACGCGGCTGCGCATGGCGGCATCGCGCCAGTCGGCTTCGCCGCGCACGCGCAGCCGGGGCTGGTGCGACGTGTCGAGCACATAGGTGGTGGGGATGGTGCGCACACCCCACTGGCGGGAGATCGCCTGATCGTGATCGGCGATCACGACGAGCGTGTCGAGCAGGTGATCATCGAGAAAGCGACGGGTATCGGCTGCACGGTCGGCCACGGCAACGGTGATCAGCACCATGCCGGGCTCGGCCTCGTCGAGCTCGACCAGGGCCGGCATCTCGTCACGACACGGCCCGCACCAGCTCGCCCAGAAATTGACCATCACCGCCTTGCCGCGCACACCATCGAGCGCCTTGAGCAGGGCGGGCGGAAAGGGTGGCAGCTGATCGATGGTCTCAAGCCCGTTCGCCTGTGCGCCGAACGGCAGCGACAGGGCAACGGCAAGGCTGGCGAGCAGGGCGCGGCCGACTGTGCGGCCAGTCTTCACCGGTCGCGATCCGGTTCGGAGTGGGCCGGCACACTGCCGCCGATGTGTGCAGGATTCGGAGGGCTCGCGCCAGGCGCAGCGCGAGCGCAAACACGCCTGCTGGAGGCGTATTCAATGGATGACATGTTGTTGCTCCCGATTTGTCGGTTACAGCACCGGTGCGGGAAGCCGCCGGCACGCGTTTATGCCGGCCCTCGCGGGCAGGCGCTTGGATGGCAGTACTCAGACCGCCGCTTCGGAAAGGCCAAAAACCTGCCCGAAGCCGTGATTCTAGGAGATTGCAAAGCAGTCGGGGCAGGGATCCGAAAATGGATCACCTGCCCCGACCGGTATCACGCCGCCACACGGGCAGCCAGGAAGATGCTCAGCGCATCGCGCGCAACTTGGCGACGCGTTCCTCGGTCGCCGGATGGGTTGAGAAGAGGCCGCGCAGACCGCCGCCGGACAGCGGATTCATGATCATCATCTGTGCAGTCTCCGGATGCGCTTCGGCAGCGTGCATCGGAATGCCGCGGGCGAAGGCGTCGATCTTGGTCAGCGCGCTGGCGAGGGCTTCGGGATCGCCCGAAATTTCGGCACCACCGCGGTCGGCACCGAACTCGCGGGTGCGGCTGATCGCCATCTGGATGAGCATGCCCGCAATCGGCGCCAGCAACATGACGATGATGGAGACGATCGGGTTCGGACGGTTCTCACCATCACGCGATCCGCCGAAGAACATGCCGAACTGGGCGAGCGAGGAGATGGCACCGGCGACGGTGGCAGAGATGGTCGAGATCAGGATGTCGCGGTTCTTCACGTGCGCCAGTTCGTGCGCCATCACGCCGCGCAGCTCGCGCTCGGAGAGCATGCGCATGATGCCCGACGTGGCCGCCACCGCAGCGTGCTCTGGATTGCGGCCGGTGGCAAAGGCATTGGGCTGGTCTTCGTCGATGATGTAGACCTTGGGCATCGGCAGGCCGGCACGCTGCGACAGATCGCGCACCATGTTGTAAAGATAGGGCGAGCTGCTCTCATCGACCTGACGGGCGTTATACATCTTGAGCACCGCCTTGTCCGAGAACCAGTAGGCCCACAGATTCATGCCGCCGCCCAGCAGCAGCGCGATCAGCATGCCCTGCTGGCCCCCGATGGCACCACCGACGACGCCGAACAGGGCGACGATACCGGCCATCAGGATGGAGGTTTTCATCCAGTTTCCAAACATTGATCATGTTCCTCAAGAACGTTGGGTTTGCGCGATAGATGGAGGCAATTACCGGAAAATCAAGCAGCTGCCGGATTCCCGACGGTAAACCTGTCACCCACATTGACTGCGAAACCGCGCAGAAATTCCCCTGCACCCATGCGTCTGCTGCCGGGCCGCTGCATGACGGTGAAACACAGCGCAGCCTCGCCGCAGGCAATGACCACACCGGCTTCATCCGCCCGCACCACCTGCCCCGGCTCGCCACCCGCGTCGACGAGGTGCGCAGACCAGAACTTGATCGGGGTGTCGTGCAGATGTCCCACCGCCCCCGGGAACGGATTGAAGGCCCGCACCGCACGTTCGAGCTCGCGTGCAGGGCGCTGCCAGTCGATTTCCGCGTCGGTGCGTCCGATCTTGCTGGCATAGGTCACGCCTTCGAGCGGCTGCGGCTGTGCCCTGAGCTCGCCCTCGGGCAGCAGACGCAGCGTCTCGACGATATCGCCGGCGCCGAGCAGTGCGAGCTTGTCGTGCAGGCTGCCGGTGGTGTCGTCGGCGGCGATCGGCAGCACGTGCCGCATCAGCATCGGCCCGGTATCGAGCCCTTCGTCCATCTGCATGATGGTGATGCCGGTCTCGGCATCACCCGCCTCGATCGCACGGTGGATCGGCGCCGCGCCGCGCCAGCGCGGCAACAGGGAGGCGTGGATGTTGAGACAGCCCAGACGCGGCAACTGCAGAACCTCGGGCGGCAGGATCAGGCCGTAGGCGGCGACCACCAGCACGTCCGGCGTGCACTCGGCAAGGCGGGCACGCTGCTCTGCCGTGCGCAGGCGCTCGGGCTGGTCGACGTCGATGCCGTGCTTCAGCGCAACCTGCTTGACCGCGCTGGGCGTGAGTTTCATGCCGCGTCCGGCGGGACGGTCGGGCTGGGTGAGGACGAGCGGCACTTCGAAGCCGGCGTCGATAATCGCTTCAAGCGCGCGCGCCGCGAAATCCGGCGTGCCTGCGAAGGCCACGCGCAAGGGGGGGGTCGTCGTCATCGGTTTCTCTGGCAGTCCGCGCTCAGGCGGTGATTCGGGCTTTCTTTGCCAGGCGGCTCTTGATCCGGCCCAGCTTGAGCTGCGACAGGTATTCGACGAATACCTTGCCTTCGAGGTGATCCAGTTCGTGCTGGATGCACACCGCCAGCAGCCCTTCTGCCTCGAGTTCGAAGGGCTCGCCCTTTTCGTTGAGCGCCTTCACCCTGACACGCTCCGCGCGGGTCACCTTTTCGTAGATGCCCGGCACAGAAAGGCAGCCCTCTTCACAGACCTGCTCGCCGCTGCGCTCGATGATTTCCGCATTGATCAATGCCATCAGCCCGGTCTGGTCCTCGCTGATGTCGATCACCACGACGCGCTTGTGAACATCGACCTGGGTTGCTGCCAGTCCGATGCCGGGTGCCTCGTACATGGTTTCAGCCATGTCCTTGACCAGCTGGCGAATGGAATCGTCCACAACGGCAACGTCGGTCGCGCGCGTATGCAGACGGGGATCGGGGAAACGGAGTATTGGTAGTAGAGCCATAAATGCTTGCCGCGATAAGCCTTTAAGTGCAGAATTTCAAGCGCTTTGACATGAATGACCATGTGCTGCGCCTGACGTCGTATAGGGGTATGTCTTCTTCGACGCTCGCCGGCCATTTGCGTTCCGGGCCGGCTCGTGCCGACCCGCATCAACCGGAAGCGAGCAATGATACGAATTATATTCCCTCTCATCGTCTGCATTGCGACCCTTGTCAGCAACACTGCGGCCGCCCAGGGCGCAGAGATTGCAGACGATGCGCCGGACTCCTACACCGTGGTCAAGGGCGACACCCTGTGGGGCATCTCCGGACGCTTCCTCAAGCAGCCGTGGCGCTGGCCTGAAGTCTGGCGCATGAACCGCGACCAGATCCGCAATCCGCACCTGATCTATCCCGGCCAGATCGTGCATCTCGATCGCAGCGGCCCGTGGCTCAGCATCGGCAAGCGCCTGGGTATCGACAAGCGCCTGCCGCAGATCTACGAGGAAACGCTCGGCAACGAACTCCCCAGCATTCCGCTGAATGTGATCGAACCCTTCCTGAACAAGCCCCTCGTCGTGGACGAGGCACGTCTGCAGGGCGCAGCCACGATCATCGCAACCGAAACCAATCGCGTATTCACTGGCACCGGTGACACCGTCTTTGCCAAGAACGTCAGCGACGATGCGGATGTATGGCAGATCTTTCGCCCGGCCACGCCGCTGAATGATCCCATCACCGGTGAGATCATCGCCTACGAGGCAGCCTATCTGGGTGCCGCGCGCGTCTCCGAGCGCAGCGATCCGGTCACTCTCGAGATCGTCGATTCCGTCGAGGAGATCGGCGTCGGCGACCTGATGCTGCCGAGCGAACGCCCGAACGTGTTTTCCTTTGTGCCGCATGCGCCGGAGAATCCTGTCGACGGTCGCGTCATGTCGATTTATCGCGGCGTGGCCGAAACCGGCAGGCTCAACGTGGTCTCGCTCAACGTCGGTGAGCGTGACGGTATTGAACGCGGTCACGTGCTGGCCCTGTATCGCAACCGGGGCATTGCCGAGTACAAGGAAGACGGCGTCAAGGAGACCTATCAGCTTCCCGAGAAACGCTATGGCCTGGTGTTCGTGTTCCGCACCTTCGAACGTGTTTCCTACGCCCTGGTGATGGATTCCGACGGGCAGGTTTCAATCGCTGACGGCGCTCGCAAACCCTGACCGGAAACGCTCTAACGGCGGACAGCGCAGAGCTGGCCGCCTGGCTGAGACTGGCGCTGGTGCCCGGCCTGGGCCCTGAGCGCCAGCGCAAGCTGCTGGCCGCATTCGGTCTCCCATCGGGGATCTTCGCGCACAGTCGCAGTTCGATTGCGGCGGTAATCGGAGGCGAGGGCGCCGATCTGCTCCTGGCCCCGTGCGAGCGCACCGCAGTCGATGCCGCGCTGGCGTGGTCCGCCGAAGACGGCAATCACATTCTCACGCTGGCCGACAGCGCCTATCCGCAGTCACTCCTCGACACCGCCGATCCCCCCATCCTGCTCTACGTGAAGGGCGATCCGGCACTGCTCAACCGTCCTGGGCTGGCCATTGTCGGCGCGCGCTCGTCCACTGCCCAGGGCGTGGCAAACGCGGAAGCCTTTGCCCGCAGCCTGAGCGAGGCACAACTCACCATCATCAGCGGCCTGGCCCTCGGTATCGACGCCGCAGCCCACCGGGGCGCGCTCTCTAGCGGCGAAGGCAGCACGGTGGCGGTGATCGGTACCGGCGCCGATCGCATCTATCCCGCCGGCAACGCCGCGCTTGCGCGCGAAATCGCTGCCAGCGGAGCCATCGTCAGCGAGTTTGCGCTCGGCACCCCACCCTTGCGGCACAACTTTCCGCGTCGAAACCGCCTGATTGCCGGACTGAGTCATGGCGTGCTGGTGGTCGAAGCCGCAATCGGCAGCGGCTCGCTGATTACCGCAAGACTCGCCACCGAGATCGGACGTGAAGTGTTTGCCATTCCCGGCTCGATCCACTCGCCGCTGGCGCGCGGCTGCCATCGCCTGATAAGGGAAGGGGCAAAACTGGTCGAGACCGCCGAGGACGTGCTCGAGGAGCTGCGGGGACGGGTGGATAGTTTGCCGCCCGCGCACGCACGACCACGCCGAAAAGCCGCGTCGGCGGCCCCGATCGCCCCCTCTCAGCCGCAATTGCCACTCACGCCCGAGGCCTCGAAACTGCTCGCGGCCCTGGGTGACGAGGCCATGGATATCGATACCCTTGCGCTCCGTTGCGGCTTGACGGTCGATGCGCTGTACGCCATCCTGCTGCCCATGGAACTGGAGGCCGTGCTCGTTCGCCTGCCAGGCAACCGGTTCCAGCGCCTCCATAAAGAGGGAGCGCCCGTTCGGGACTAGTGCCCAACGTTCGCGAGTGCCGCGTTGTGCGGCCTGTTGAACCGTCAAGCTCATTCCGGGAGGTCATCATGTTCGACGTTCTTGTATACCTCTTCGAAAGCTATATTCACGCCGACGCCTGCCCCGCGTCCGATCAGCTTGCCCGCAAGCTCTCGGCCGCCGGGTTCGAAGACGAAGAAATCAATGAGGCGCTCGACTGGCTCGCCGGTCTGCGCCGCGTCGCCGATACCAGCCAGCCATGCACGCCGCCGAGCGCGGGTTCGATCCGGATTTATGCCGAAGAAGAACACGCCCAGCTCAGCCCCGAATGTCGTGGCTTCATCGCCTTTCTCGAAGCCGCTGGCGTACTCGACGCCGGCAAGCGCGAGCTGATTGTCGAGCGTGCGATGGCACTGGGCGACTTCAACATCACGTTGAACCGGCTCAAGGTCATCGTGCTGATGGTTCTGTGGCAACAGGAACAACCTGTGGATGGTCTCATCATCGACGAACTGCTATCGGGCGACGATGAAGAGTATCAGCCAGTCTTCCACTGAGTCCGGAGCGGACTCGGCGCCCTTGCAAGTCATCCGGCGGGCTCTTTATCATCCGCCGCTCTACAACCTATCGGACGGACGCCCATCGGGGTGCTCCGCAGCGGCCAAGCCGGCATGAGCAAGCAACTAATCATCGCGGAAAAACCCTCCGTTGCGCAGGATATCGCCCGTGCGCTGGGCGGCTTTACCAAGGAGAAGGACTACTTCGAGTCCGATGACTACGTATTGTCGTCGGCCGTGGGCCATCTTCTTGAACTCGCCGTGCCGGAGGAATACGAAGTCAAGCGCGGCAAGTGGACCTTTGCCCATCTTCCTGTCATTCCGCCGCACTTCGCCATCAAGCCGATCGAGAAGACCGAGGATCGGCTCAAGCTGCTGACGCGGCTGATCAAGCGCAAGGACGTCACCGGCCTGATCAACGCATGTGACGCGGGACGCGAAGGCGAGCTCATCTTCAACTTCATCGCCCAGCATGCCGGCACCGGCAAGCCAATGCAGCGCCTGTGGCTGCAATCGATGACCGCCACCTCGATCCGCGACGGTTTTGCCAACCTGCGCGCCGCCCGCGACGTCGAAGGCCTGCGCAATGCCGCGATCTGCCGCGCCGAGAGCGACTGGCTGATCGGCATCAACGGCACGCGTGCGATGACCGCGTTCAACTCCAAGACCGGTGGATTCCACCTCACCACGGTCGGCCGGGTGCAGACCCCCACGCTGGCCATCGTCGTCGAGCGCGAAGACCGCATCCGCAAGTTCAAGCCGCGCGATTACTGGGAACTTGAAGCCACCTTCGGCTGCAAGGCGGGCGAGTACACCGGGCGCTGGCTCGACGAGAAGTTCAAGAAAGTCGAGGGCGACGAACACGCCAACGCGCACCGCCTGTGGGATGCGGCGAGTGCCGAAGCCATCCGCGCCAAGTGCGAAGGCAAGCCGGGACAGGTCAGCGAGGAGGCCAAGCCTTCCAGCCAGATGTCACCGATGCTGTTCGACCTCACCAGTCTGCAGCGCGAGGCCAACGGGCGCTTCGGTTTCTCGGCCCGGGTCACGCTGCAGATCGCCCAGGCACTGTACGAGAAGCACAAGGTGCTGACCTACCCGCGTACCGATGCACGTGCGCTGCCGGAAGACTACGTCGGCACCGTACCCGAGGTGATGAAGGGGCTGCCGATCGAGTACGCTCCCTTCGCCAACGAGATTGCGAAAAAGGGCTGGGTCAAGCCGAACAAGCGCATCTTCAACAACGCCAAGATTTCCGACCACTTCGCGATCATCCCCACCGGCGCTGCACCGAAGTCGCTGTCGGAAGCCGAGCAGAAGATTTACGACCTGGTCACCCGCCGCTTCCTGGCGGTGTTCTACCCCGCAGCCGAGTACCAGATCACCACCCGCATCACCCGGGTCGAGGGCGAAGCCTTCAAGACCGAGGGCAAGGTGCTGGTGAACGCAGGCTGGCTTGCCGTGTATGGCAAGGAAGGCACGTCTGACGAAGGCGGCAAGGACAGCAAGGAAGGCGGCGGCGCCCAGCTGGTTGCGGTGCAGCCGAACGAGACGGTGTCCACCGAAGACCTCCTGGTCAAGGCGCTGCAGACCAAGCCGCCGGCACGCTTCAACGAAGCGACGCTGCTCTCGGCGATGGAAGGCGCGGGCAAGATGGTCGACGACGAAGAGCTGCGCGCCGCCATGGCCGACCGCGGCCTCGGTACGCCAGCCACGCGGGCACAGATCATCGAAGGTCTGATCGCCGAGCAGTACATCCATCGCGACGGGCGCGAACTGATCCCGAGCGCCAAGGCGTTCTCGCTGATCACGCTGCTCAAGGGCCTCGGCGTGTCTGCGCTGACCTCGCCGGAACTGACCGGCGGCTGGGAACACAAGCTCTCGCTCATGGAGCGCGGCGAGCTGTCGCGCGAAGCCTTCATGAACGAGATCGCCGAGATGACGCGCGAAGTCGTCGATCGCGCAAAGAGCTTCGAGTCCGATACCGTACCGGGCGATTTCGTCACCCTGAGCACGCCGTGCCCGAAATGTGGCGGCGTGGTGAAGGAGAACTACAAGAAGTTTGCCTGCCAGTCCTGCGACTGGAGCACGTGGAAGATCGTTGCCGGCCGCCAGTTTGAGTACAACGAGATCGAGACCTTGTTGCGCGAGGGCAAGGTCGGCCCGCTTCTCGGCTTCCGCAACAAGATGGGCCGGCTGTTCAACGCCGACATCGTGCTCAACGAAGACAAGCAGCCGACTTTCGACTTTGGTCAGCCCAAGGAAGGCGAGGAAGCCGAACCGGTCGACTTTTCCGCTCAGGAAAGCCTCGGCAGCTGCCCGAAATGTCAGGCGCGCGTGTTCGAGCATGGCATGGCCTATGTGTGCGAGAAATCCGTAGGGCCGGGCAAGAGCTGCGATTTCCGCTCGGGCAAGGTCATCCTGCAGCAGCCGATCGAACGCGAGCAGATGAGCAAGCTGCTGACCGAGGGCAAGACCGAATTGCTCAAGGGCTTCGTGTCCGCACGCACACGGCGCAAGTTTTCTGCTTACCTGGTACGCGGCAAGGACGGCAAGGTCGGTTTCGAGTTTGAAGCCAAGACGCCCAAAGCCGGCGCAGCCAAGACTGCAGCGGGCAAGACCGCTGCCACCAAAACCAGCGCCAAGAAGACGGACGAGGAAGGCGAAGCTGCTGCGGCGAAGCCGGCACCACGCAAGCGCGCGACGAAGAAATCCGCCTGACCACGACAGGACCTGTGACCGCAGGCGTGCAAGCACGCCGCCACGCTGCAGGTCCTGTCGCTTCATCCGGGCGTTGCCGATCGCCACGATCGGGCCCGGTTCCTTGATAGAATCGTGCCTGTTCCCGCCTCGCCCCATCGGGCCGGCGGCTTTGTTTTTTGCGGATCTCCCATGGCCGATACCCCTTTCCCGCCCGAACTGCTGCGCGATGTCCAGAAGCGCCGCACCTTCGCCATCATTTCCCACCCCGACGCCGGCAAGACCACGCTGACCGAAAAGCTGCTGCTGTTCGGCGGCGCCATTCAGCTCGCCGGCACGGTGAAGGCACGCAAATCGGCCCGCCATGCCACCTCCGACTGGATGGAAGTCGAGAAGCAGCGTGGCATCTCGGTCACCAGCTCGGTGATGCAGTTCGAGTACCAGGGCAACACGATCAACCTGCTCGACACCCCGGGCCACGAAGACTTCTCCGAAGACACCTATCGCGTGCTGACCGCCGTCGATGCCGCAGTGATGGTGATCGACGCAGCCAAGGGTGTGGAAGCACAGACCATCAAGCTGCTCGACGTCTGCCGCCTGCGCAACACGCCGATCATCACCTTCGTGAACAAGATGGACCGCGAGGTCCGTGAGCCCTTCGAGCTGCTGTCGGAGATCGAGGAAGTGCTCAAGATCCAGTGCGCACCGGTGAGCTGGCCGATTGGCATGGGCAAGGCCTTCCGCGGCGTCTATCACCTGCTCAACGATGCGGTGCTGCGCTTTACCTCCGGCGAGGAAAAACGCAGCGATGCCGAAGTCATCAAGGACATCAACAATCCGCTGCTCGACGAGCTGTTTCCGATGGAAATAAAGCAGGTCCGCGATGACGTCGAACTGCTCAACGATGCCTCGCCCCCGTTCGAGCTCGACGAGTTCCTTGCCGGGCGTCAGAGCCCGGTGTTCTTCGGTTCGGGTATCAACAACTTCGGCGTGCAGGAGATCCTGCAGGCGCTGATCGACTGGGCTCCGCCACCGCAGCCGCGCGACGCCGGCAAGCGTCTGGTGGAACCGGCCGAGGCCCCGTTCTCCGGCTTCGTGTTCAAGATTCAGGCCAACATGGACCCGAAGCACCGCGACCGCATTGCCTTCTTCCGCATCTGCTCGGGGCGCTACAGCTCGGGCATGAAGGTGAAGCACGTACGGGCAGGGCGTGACATGAAGCTGGCCAACGCGCTGACCTTCATGGCCAACGAGCGCGTGCTCAAGGACGATGGCGTGGCCGGCGACATCATCGGCATTCACAACCACGGCCAGCTGCAGATCGGCGACACCCTGACCGAAGGCGAAATCCTCGGCTTCAAGGGCATTCCGTATTTCTCGCCGGAAATGTTCCGTGCCGCACGCCTGCGCGATCCGCTCAAGTCCAAGCAGTTGCAGAAAGGCCTGCAGGAGCTTGGCGAAGAAGGCGCCATCCAGGTGTTCGAACAGGAAGGCGGGCAGATGCTGCTCGGCGCCGTCGGCCAGCTGCAGTTCGAGGTGGTGGCCCAGCGCCTGAAGGATGAATACAAGGTCGATGCGATTTTCGAATCGGCCGACATTCATACCGCGCGCTGGCTGACCTTCCCCGACGACCTTACCCGACGCAATTTTGAATATGAGCAGGCGCTGCGTCTGGGCAAGGATGTGGATGGCAACATGGTCTATCTCGCCACCAGCCGCTACAACCTCGCAGTGACCATGGAAAAGTGGCCGAAGGTCGGCTTCCATGCCACCCGCGAGCACGGCCAGGTCCTCGCCTGAACCGGTCTGCACGCTGAGCGATGAACACGCCCGGGCAGCACAGCACCCGCAGACTCGGTCGCATCATGTCGTGGCTGTCGGCGCTGGCGCTGCTCGGCGTGCTGTGGCTGTTCTTTGCCGATCAAGTCGATCGCAGGCTCAACCCCAACCGCTACCTGGAAGTTGCACCGGGTAGCCGCGAACTGGTGCTCCAGCGCAACCGCATGGGGCATTACGTCGCCCCCGGCACCATCAACGGCCAGCCGGTCAGCTTCCTGCTCGACACCGGCGCGACCCAGGTTTCCATCCCCGCCCATCTCGGCCCCGTTCTCGGGCTGCAGGCGGGCGCGCCGGCACAGGTGATCACGGCTAACGGCAACGTCACCGTGCGCATGACCCTCATCGACGAACTCGCACTCGGCCCCTTCGTGGCCCGCCAGATCCGTGGTGACCTCAACCCGGGAATGCGCGACGACCAGATCCTGCTGGGCATGAGCGTGCTCAAGCACCTCGAGTTCGTGCAGCGCGGGGACACGCTGATTCTGCGGGCGCCGGAATGAGCGCATGAGGATCCGGAACAGTCTGGTCCGGAAGTATTTTCTGGTGTCCCTGCTGGGCGCCGTGTTGCCGATGGTGCTCGTATCGGCGCTCTATGACCGCTACGCCAGTGCACTGCTAGAACAGATCACCGGCGAACGCCTGTCGGCTCAGCTGGCATCGACCGCAAGCCGGCTGAACTCGTTTTTCGACGTTCGCGTCTATCAGATCGAAACCCTGTCCAATCATCCCGCACTTCCCCTGCTCGCGCAGGCTCCTCTGACCGGGCTCGATACCGAAATCGACGCCTTGCTGCGCATCGAAGCGGATGTCCCGGACCTCTATGGCATCCTGATGTTCGGTGCATCCGGACAGCTCAGCAGAATCATCGCCGGCCAGGCCGCTTCCGGCGCCCCCTACTGGAGCGATCTTGCCTTCGATGTGGCCACGCTGCCGGTCACACCTGCATCGGGTGTGGATGTAATCGGGCCCGTCGTACCGGCAGATGGTGCCTCCGGCTGGTTCCTGATGCGACAGTCGCTGCGTAACCTCAACAATGGTGACCATGCGGGCAGCATCGCCTTGCATGTGCGCCTCGCATCGGTAACGGAACTGCTCGGCGGCGCCTCACTTGCCGGCATCCTGCAACCGGTGCTGAAGACCCCGGCGGGCATCTTCAACGTCGTGGGCCAACCCGTCACCCCCAGTCGCCAGATGGTTGCGGGCCCCGAGGTGTTGCCAGGCTGGCAACCGATGCTGGTCGTCGATCCCGACCAGCTGATCAAACCCTTCAAGACCGCACGCCACGGACTCTACTTCGCTAGCATCACCGCCCTCCTTGTCATCATCGTGCTGTTCGCGCGTCTGGCCAAGGGCCTGCGGCGAAGGGTCGAACCCCTCACTGCAGGTGCGGAAGCCGTATCGACGGGGGACCTGAATTACCGCATCAGGGTGCTGGGCGATGACGAGATCAGCCTGGTTGCGACCAGCTTCAACAGCATGGCAAGCAAGTTGCAGGAGATGTTCGAACGCACGGTCCGGGTCGAACGCCTCGCGGTTCTCGGCGAATTCGCCACCGGCGTCGCACACGAGATCCGCAACCCGCTGGCGACGATCAAGACGACCGTACAGGCGCTGGCCCGAAGCGAAAAGAACAACGAGCGCCTCGAACTCCTGGAGGACGTCGGTCGCGAGATCGACCGCCTGAACCGTGTCATGAGCGATCTGCTTGAGTTTGGCCGTCCGCGCCCGCCCGATTTGCAGGCCGTTTCCGCCCGCGCGCTGCTCACCCGTCTGTATGCCCTGATGAACCCTTCGACCCTTCAGGCCAGCATTGATCTGGAGGTGGCCGAAAATCAGGATCATGTCATTTTTCATGCCGACGAAGACCAGGTGATCCAGATTCTCGTCAACCTGGTCCTGAATGCGGTTCAGGCAACACCGGCGGGCGGTTCGGTCAGGCTTCAGGTCACACGCACTGGCCCTTCCGAAGCAGCGATCGAAGTACGCGACACCGGCACCGGCGTAGACGAGGCCGTTCTCGCCCGAATGGCCGACCCGTTCTTCACCACCAAACCCAAAGGCTCGGGCCTCGGCCTGAGCATTGCGCGGCAGCTTGCCGAATTGCAGGGGGGCCGGCTCGAGTTCTTCAGCACCTTGGGAGAAGGAACAATGGTAAGGCTCACCCTGCCAACACAAGGGGACACGCTTTGAGTGCAGTACTGATCATCGACGACGAAGCCGCCTTGGTACGTTCGCTGAGTTTTGCGCTGAAGGAAGCGGGATACACTCCGCACAGCGCACACAACGGTGTCGAAGGACTGGAGGCCACAGCCCGGATCGCACCTGATGTCGTGCTGCTCGACCTGCGCCTGCCGGATCTTTCAGGCATGGAGGTGCTTGAGCGTTTGCGCGAGCGCCAGCCGGATTTGCCGGTAATCATGATTTCTGCGCACGGCGATACCCGCGCCGCGGTTCAGGCGGTGAAGCTTGGCGCTGCCGACTACCTGAGCAAGCCCTTCGAGCTTGATGACCTGTTCCACGTAATCGAAACGGTGCTCGACAAGAAGCGCATGCGCAGCGAACTCAGCTTCCACCGCGAGGCCGCACTCGGGTCGGGATCACTCATCGGCGACAGTCCCGCGATGCGCGAGCTCGATCAGACCGTGCGCCGCGTCGCCACCAGCAGTTCTGCCCGCGTGCTGTTGCTGGGCGAGTCCGGCACCGGCAAGGCACTGGTCGCACGCGCCATTCACGCATGCAGCCAGCGCGCCGACGGCCCTTTCATCGAGGTGAACTGCGCTTCGCTGCCGGAGCAACTGATCGAGGCCGAGCTGTTCGGTGCGGAGAAGGGCGCCTACACGGGAGCACATCAGAAACGCACCGGACTCGTCACCCTGGCCGGCAACGGAACGCTGTTCCTCGACGAGATCGGTGAACTCCCGCTCGCATTGCAGGCGAAGTTCCTCCATTTTCTCGAGGACGGACGCTACCGCCCCATTGGCTCCGGAAGGGCACTGAATACGGATGTGCGGGTGGTGGCTGCGACCAACCGCGACCTGGCCGAAGAAGTGAGCCGGGGGCGATTCCGCGAAGATCTGTATTACCGGCTCAATGTCATCCAGCTCCGGATACCGCCCCTGCGCGATCGGGGCGACGACATCATCGAACTGGCAACCCACTTTTGCCAGCGCTATGCGCGCGAGGAAGGCAGCACACCGATCCGGCTGTCAGACGAGGTGCGGGAGATCTTCCTGCGCTATCCATGGCCGGGCAACGTTCGTGAACTGAAGAACACCATCGAGCGGCTCACCATCCTGACGCCCGGACGCAGCATTGTGCCTGCCGACCTGCCAAAGGAGATGACTGTCGGCACGGCGAGTCCGGACGCGGACACACCTGCGGAAAAGGAAAAACCGGCGTCTGTGGGACCCATCACCGGCCAGCTGGCACAAGCCGAGCGTCAGTTTGTGGAAGCGGCGCTCAGTGAAGCCGGCGGTCAGAAAGGCCGCGCTGCAGACATTCTCGGCATCTCGCGCCATGCGCTGAAGCGACGACTGCAGCGGCTCGGCCTGTAAGCGAGCGCAATCCGCTCAGACACGCGCGCACGGCGAGCGGAATCCGCTCATAAAGCGCTCACGTGCGCGCTTCGAGTTCGCATCAACTCGATCAAAACCCCCTGAAACCCAGCATCCATGCACCCTGGCGATCAAATCGCCGGGCTGGCATGGGCTTTGCTGTTATTGAACCAAAGTCGTAAGGATGCATGCATCCGAAACGACATCGAGAGGAGACACCGTCGTGACCCAGTTCCATACAGGGCGCCGTTTTGCAGCCCGGGCAGCATGTTCACTGCTGGTACTTTGTGCCGCGGTCGAGCCGTTGACCTCATGGGCTCGAGTGGAGCTTGGTGCGCCTGCCGGCAAGGCAGACGCCACGATAGGCTGCATGTTCCCGATGACGGGTCGCGCAGCGATCTACGGTCGCGACAGCATTGCCGGGATGAAGCTGGCACTTGCCGACCTTGCCCGCGATGGCACCCCTGCACCGACGTTGCGCGTGCTGATCGACGACAC
The DNA here is from genome assembly GCF_057621855.1 of Parazoarcus sp. PS-13 R2A. Classification (NCBI taxonomy): domain Bacteria; kingdom Pseudomonadati; phylum Pseudomonadota; class Betaproteobacteria; order Rhodocyclales; family Zoogloeaceae; genus Parazoarcus; species Parazoarcus sp. PS-13 R2A. The sequence goes on along the minus strand of NZ_JBYEXN010000004.1, from coordinate 7,580 downwards.
GCGCTCAAAAGCCTCCTATGCGGTGCGAATTGCGGAAGATTTCATCCACCGCGATGGCGCTCGCTTTCTGTGTGGCATGGTCAGCTCAGGTGTAGCGCATGCGGTGAGCCAGACCGCCCAGCGCAACCGGGTGATCATGGTCGGCACCGACCACGCGTCCTCGCGCCTCACCATCGAAGCCTTTCACAAGTACTACTTCCGGGTGTCGAACGACTCCTACACCTCGATGGCGGCCGGTGCCCGCTACCTTGCAGAACTGCAGCGCAAGACCGGCTGGAAGCGCCTCGCGTTCATTGCCCCCGACTACGACTACGGTCACGTCTCCTGGATCGACCTGCGCAGCAACTTCGAGCGGCTCGGCGTCAAGTTCGACCTGGTCGGCATGTTCTGGCCCAAGCTCTATGAGCCGGACTACTCCCCTTATATCGACGCGCTGCAAAAGGCCGAACCCGAGATCGTCGTCACCGCGCTGTGGGGCGGAGATTTCATCGCCTTCATGAAGCAGGCGGCAAGCACCGACTTCTTTGACCGCACGCGATTGGCGAACTTCGATACCGGCGCGAATTACGAGGTCATGGTCGCCCTCGGCGACAAACCGCCAAAAGGCCTGATCGTCTCCGCCCGTCATCACAACAACTGGCCCGAGAGCGAACGCAACCGGCGCTTTGTAAACGATTTCCACAAGGCCGAAGGCCGCTTCCCGACCTATGCAGCCGAAGGCGCATACAGCGGAATCATGATGATCGCTGCAGCGATCAGAAAGGCCGGCAGCGCGACGGACACGGACGCAATCGTGACCGCGCTGGAGGGGCTGCACCTGCAGCTACCCGAAGATCCCGACGGTTTCACGTCATATATCGACCCAGACACCCACCAGATCGTGCAGATGCAGGCCGTCGGCGAAGTCGTGCCGGACGACCGCTTCCCGCCCGCACGGGTCATGGTCGGCAACTGGACCGTATATCGGGCGGAGGACCTTTCACCGCCGCCCGCCCTTGTCCGCGAACGTCGCTCCCGAGCGGCAGGAACGTCGGATTACTTTCCGTAGAACAAAGCTTTACCAAAGGAGGCAACACCAGATGAAAAGAACAAGATCGTATCTCGCACCCACCGCCCTCGCACTTGCCGCGGCCATCGGTTTTTCGGCGCCGGTCACCGCAGCGGAAAACGGAAAATTCCGCGTGGGTATCGTGACCTTCCTGTCCGGCGCAGCGGCTGGCCCGTTTGGCGTACCGTCGCTCAACGGCGCCAAGCTCGTGATCGATGCACTCAATGAAGGCAAGGTGCCGGCACCCTACGGACTGAAGGGTATCAATGGTCTCGAGATCGAAGCCGTCATCGTCGACGAGAATGGTGGTGCAAGCAAACAGGTGGAAGAGTTCCGCAACCTGGCCGAGCGTCACAAGGTTGATGCCGTCATTGGCTATATCTCGTCCGGCGACTGCCTGGCCATCGCGCCTGTGGCGGAAGAGCTGAAGCTCACGACGGTACTGTTCGACTGCGGCACCTCGCGCCTGTTCGAGGAGAACAAGGCACCCACCTATGTTTTCCGTACCGGCCTCGATGCCGCCATCGACAACATCGGCGCCGCGCGCTATCTCATCGAAACCGGGCGCAAGCTCGAGTCCGTGGCCAGCATCCAGCAGAACTACGCCTGGGGCCACGACTCCTGGGGCGACTTCTCGGCTGCCATCAAGCAGCTCAAGCCCGGCGTCAAGGTCACCACCGAGCAGTTGCCCAAGCTCTTCCAGGGCCAGTACGGTGCCGAGATTTCCGCGCTCAGCGTCAGCAAGCCCGACGTGATCCACAGCAGCTTCTGGGGCGGCGACATGGAAGCCTTCGTGCTCCAGGGCAACGCCCGCGGCCTGTTCGACAAGCGTACGGCCGTCCTGACCTGTGGCGAATCCGCACTCGACCGTTTCAAGGGCCAGGCGCCCAATGGCCTGGTGATCGGTGCGCGTGGTCCTTTCGGTGCCTTCGCGCCGGAAAACACGCTGAGCACCTGGTTCCGCACCGCCTATCGCAGCAGCGCGGAAATGGACCCGACCTATCCTGCATTCAAGATGGCACAGGCCATCCTGGGTCTGAAAGCAGCTGTGGAAAAGGCAGCGGGCAAGCCAGGCGTCATTCCGGCCAAGGAAGAAGTGGCCCGCAGCTTCAAGGGTCTGACCTTCGAGTCCGTATCGGGCACCGTGCGCATGGCGCGTGCCAACGGTCATCAGGCGCTGCAGGGCATTGCCTACGGCGAATACAAGTTCGATGCAAAGTCGGACAAGGCCACGATTGCCAACGTGAAATCCTACAGCGGCGAATGCGTGACCCCGCCGGACGGCACCACTGCGGCCGACTGGATCAAGGCCGGCTTCCCCGGTGCGCAGTGTAACTAAGCCTGCGTGACCTGCCCCGGCGGAGCGATTCCGCCGGGGCCTCCTTTCCGTGTTTTCCCCTCTCTCATCGGAGCAATGAGCATGACGACGCTCTATGCAATTCTGATCGACGGGATGATCTACGCCTCATGGTTGTTCATGGTGGCGGCGGGTCTGACCGTGATCTACGGGGTGATGCGCATCCTGAACATGGCCCATGGCAGCTTCTACTCCATCGGTGCCTATACGGGTGCATCCCTCGTTGGCTGGTATTTCTCCGGCGCAGAAGGTGCGCCCTACTGGAGCTATGCCTTGTTACTGGGTGCCGCGCTGGTGTCTGGCGTGGTGGTGGGTCTGCTGATCGAGCAGGGCCTGCTGCAGTTCATGTACAAGCGCGACGAGATCCTGATGGTGATCGTCACCTATGCCCTGCTGCTGATTCTGGAAGATGCCACCAAGCTCATCTTCGGCGTCGACCCCTATTTCACCTTCCAGCCGTACAGCCTGCTCGGTCGCAGCGAGATCGGGGAACTGACCTTCGCCAACTACGACCTTGCGCTGATCGCCGTTTCGGCCGTGATCGGTGCCGCCTGCTGGCTCACGCTGAACCGGACCCACACCGGAAAAGTCCTGCGCGCGGTGATTCAGGATCGCGAGATCGCAATCGCCATGGGCGTGAACGTGAAGTTGATGTTCGCCGCAACCTTCGTGGTCGGTACCACGCTGGGTGCGATCGCCGGCGCACTGACCGCACCCGCCATCTCGGTGTCGCCCGGCATCGGCGTCGAAGTGATCGTGCTGGCGTTTGCCGTCGTCGTGGTCGGCGGTCTGGGCAGTATCGAAGGTGCGATCGTCGGCGCCCTGCTGGTCGGGATCACCCGTGCAGCAGCAGTGCACCTCGCGCCACAAATTGAACTGTTCGTGATCTACGGCGTTATGGCCCTGGTGCTCGCGGTGCGGCCACAAGGCCTTTTCGGACGCGATCTGGCGAGGAAAATCTGATGTTAAAACTCGATAAGACAGAAATCTGGCTGCTCGTGTCGGCACTCGCGCTGGTTGCGTCCGCCTTCCTGCTGCCGAGCTGGCTGACCTTCATCCTGACGCTGGCCCTGGCCAAGGCACTGGTGGTGCAGGGCGTCGTGATCCAGATGCGTGCCGGTCTGGTCTCCTTCGGACAAGGGCTCTTCTTCTGCATCGGTGGCTACAGCGTCGGCATGGGCGGAGCTTTTCTCGGTATCCACGATGCATTCGTGCTGATCGGCCTTGGAGTTGCTGCTTCAGTGGGCGTGGCCGCGATCCTCGGCTTGCTGATGACCCGCTATCGCGACATCTTCTTCGCCATGCTCTCGCTGGCGCTGTCGATGATCCTGTACGGTCTCATCGTCAAGAACCAGGCTCTGGGATCGACCGACGGTTTCAACGTCCATGACGTCACCTTCCTCGGCTGGATGCCTGCAGGCGAAGATCAGAAACTGGTCATCTTCATGCTCACGGTCCTCGTAGCCGGCGGTATCGCGATCGCGCTCAACCGCTACATGAAATCGGGACTGGGCGGAGTCAACGAGGCCATCAAGGAAAACGAGATCCGGGTCGAGTTCCTCGGCCTCTCCCCGCGCTGGATCCTGTACGCCAATTACCTTTTCGCCGCCGGCATCTCCGCCGTAGGTGGCGCATTCACTGCGCTCGCCACCGGCCATGTCGACCCCGAAATGGCGTTCTGGACCACCTCGGGCGAGTTCGTCTTCATCGCCCTGCTCGGCGGCACTTCACATGTGGCCGCCCCCTTCATCGCCGCCGTGCTGTTCGCACTGGTACGCACCTATGCGCTCGAACTGGCTCCGCATTCGTGGCAGATGATCCTTGGCTTCGTGCTGCTCGCCATCATCGTCTTCCTGCCCAAGGGCCTGTGGAGTCTGGTCGCCGAGAAACGGAGGGCTGCGGCATGAGCATCATTCTCGAAACCCGTGGCCTGAATCGCAGCTTTGGCGCGGTGACGGCTGCACGTGACCTCAATGTGCAGATCGAATCCGGCGAGGTTGTCGGCGTCATCGGCTCCAACGGCGCCGGCAAGACCACCTTCATCAACATGGTGACCGGCTATCTGCCGCCTTCGTCGGGCGAGATCCTGTTCGAAGGCAAGTCCATCGTCGGCAAGAGCACACGCGAGATCATCCGCAAGGGTATGACGCGCTCCTTTCAGGTGGCGCAGCTCTTTCCCGAAATGACCGTGCTCGACAACCTGCTGATTGCGCTCGTCGCGGCAGAGGGACCACGACCGTCCTTCTTCAGCGGCCTTCGCAGCAAGTCCCGGGTCGCAAGGGCCGACGAGATCCTTGAGGAATTCGCCGTTCAGCAATACCGCGACGCCATCGTCAGTGCTGTACCTCAGGGCGCACGCAAGCTGATCGACATCGCCATGGCCCTGATCGGCAAGCCCCGCATGCTGCTGCTCGACGAACCCACCAGCGGCGTCAGCGTGGAAGAGAAGTTTCCGCTGATGGACACGGTGATGCTTGCGGTTCGGCGCCACAAGGTGACGGTGCTTTTCGTCGAACACGACATGGAGATCGTCGAGCGCTACGTCTCGCGCGTACTCGCGTTCTACAGCGGCGAAATCATCAGCGATGGCGCGCCCGCCAAGGTGTTTGGCGATGCCAAGGTGCAGGAACTCGTCATCGGTCACGGCCACGGTCGCAAGACCGAAGAAAAAGAGAGGAGCGCGGCATGACGCTGAATATCAGGGGACTCAACGTGTCCATCGACAGCATTCCCATCCTGCGCGACGTTGCGATGGAAGTGCCCAAAGGCGCCATGATTGGCCTGATCGGACGCAACGGCGCGGGCAAGACCACGCTGATGCGCAGCATCATGGGCCTGCTGCCCATCGAGTCCGGCGCCATCCGCATCCACGACCAGGACATGAGCAAGGTGGCCGGTTACAAGCGCGCCGGACTCGGCGTGAGCTATCTCCCGGAAGACCGCCGCCTGATCCCGCAGCTCACCGTGGAAGAAAACATCCTGATGCCGGCCTGGGCAAACGGGATCAAGGATGCGCCTCAGCGCCTGGCATGGATCTACGAGCTGATGCCCGAAGTGGCGGAGTTCCGGGATCGCCGCGCGCTGCAGCTCAGTGGTGGCCAGCAGAAGCTGGTAGCCCTGGCGCGCGCACTGATGCCCGGAAGACGCCTGCTGTTGCTGGACGAACCCTTCGAAGGCGTCGCGCCGGTGCTCTCGCGCCGCCTGACCGAAGTCATCGCAAGCCTGGGCAACGAAGGCTTGTCCGTGGTGCTTTCCGAATCCGACGACGTCCATTCTGCCGACCTCGTCGACCGCAGTTATCGCATCGAACGCGGTGTGGTCGAAGCCGCCTGATTCCGCCTCAAGGAGAAAAGAATGACGAATTTCGTGTTTGAAACCACGCCCCGGATTGTGTGCGAAACAGGCGCTGCAGCGCGTCTTGGCGATCTGGCAAGGGAGCTCGGCATGCGTCACGCGATGATCGTGACCGATCGCGGTCTGATCGAGGCCGGCGTGCTGAATTCTGCACTCGAAGGCTTCAAGTCGGCCGGCGTTGCCACCACCGTATTCACCGACGTGCTGGCCGATCCGCCGGAAGAGTCGGTGCTGAGCGCAACCGAGGCCGCCCGCGCCGCCGGGGCAGACGGCATCATCGGCTTTGGCGGCGGCAGCTCGATGGACACCGCAAAGCTCGTTGCCCTGCTCGCAGGCGCACCGCAGGCCTTGACCGAAGTCTATGGCATCGGGCTTGCCCGCGGTCCGCGCCTGCCGCTGATCCAGGTACCGACCACGGCCGGTACCGGCTCGGAAGTCACGCCAATCGCCATTGTGACCACCCCGACGCAGGAGAAGAAAGGCGTCGTATCGCCCATTCTCTACCCCGACATCGCCGTGCTCGACGGCACGCTGACCGTCGGTCTGCCGGCGCGGGTCACCGCCATGACGGGCATCGACGCAATGGTGCATGCGATCGAGGCCTATACCTCGCGCCACAAGAAGAACCCGCTGTCGGACAGTCTTGCAGTGAAGGCGCTGGAACTCCTCTATACCAATATCCGCAAGGTGATCGCCGACGGCAGCGACCTGCCCGCGCGCTCGGCGATGCTGCAAGGCTCGCTGCTGGCAGGCATGGCCTTCGCCAACGCACCGGTTGCAGCGGTGCACGCCCTGGCCTACCCGCTGGGCGGGCATTATCACGTGCCACACGGCCTGAGCAATGCGCTGGTACTGTCACCCGTGCTGGCCTTCAACCGCAGCGCGGCGGAAACGCCCTACGCCGAACTGGCGCAGGTCATCCTGCCCCAGCGCAGCTTTGCCAACGCCGCAGAAGCGGCCGACGCCTTCATCGAGGCCATGCGCACCCTGGTCGCCGAAATGCCGTTCGAGCAACGCCTGAGCGAAGTCGGTGTCGGTGCCGATGACCTCGACATGCTCGCACGCGACGTCATGAACATTCAGCGCCTGTTAATCAATAATCCGCGCGACGTGACCGAAGCGGATGCACGCGCGATCTACGCCTCGGTACTGTAAGGATTCGCCAATATGTCATCAAAGGAAGAAACCCGCGCCGCCTACCCGCATATTCAGGCGATCACCACGCGCTGGATGGACAACGACGTTTATGGTCACGTGAATAACGTCCAGTATTACAGTTACTTCGACACCGTCGTAAATCAGTGGCTGATCGAGCGCGGACTGCTCGATTTCCAGAACAGCGAGGTGATCGGTCTTGTGATCGAAACTTCTTGCGCCTACTTCAGCCCAATTGCCTTTCCTGACGTGGTTCAGGCGGGCCTGCGCGTTGCCCGCATCGGCAACAGCAGCATTCGTTACGAAGTCGGCCTGTTCCGCAATGACGAAGACACGGTTTCAGCCGCCGGTCACTTCATCCATGTATATGTCGATCGCAAAACCAACCGACCGGTGCGCGTACCCGATGCAATGCGTGAAGCACTGGCCGAAATCCAGTCAATCCAGACCAATAACTGACATCCAAGAGGAAAGAACACAATGACACTCGCACTCAAAGACCCGAGTCTGCTTCGTTCCAGCTGCTACATCGACGGCGAATGGGTCGCTGCCGACGCCGGCGCCACCATCACCGTCACCAACCCCGCCACCGGCGAGACCGTCGGCACCGTGCCGAAGATGGGCCAGGCCGAAACCCGCCGCGCCATCGAAGCCGCCAATGCCGCA